>CAXTTU010000009.1:0-27259 GCA_964247225.1 uncultured Sphingomonas sp.
TGATGGTCGGCACCATGGTCGGCACCAGCCTCGCCACCGCGCCCGGCTTCGTGCTCGGGCAGGTGTGCGACCTCGTCGATCTCGACGGCCCGACCTTCCTCGCAAAGGACCGCGAGCCCAGCGTACGCTATCAGGACGGGCTGCTCTACGCCGGGCCGGAGGTCTGGGGAGCGCCGGTCGCCGCATGACGGGCCCGAGCCCCTGGTTCGGCCAGCCGCGCGGGCTGACCGTGCTGTTCCTCACCAATATGTGGGAGCAGTTCTCCTATTACGGCATGCGCGCGCTGTTGGTCTATTACATGACCAAGGAGCTGATGTTCGGCCAGCAACACGCGTCGCTGATCTACGGCGCGTACACCGCCACCGCCTATTTCACCCCCATCATCGGCGGCGTCGTCGCCGACCGCGTGCTGGGCAAGCGGCGCGCGATCATCATCGGCGGCTCGGTCATGGCGCTCGGCCATTTCATGATGACGTGGGAGCCGCTCTTCTTTCCCGCGCTCGCCACCATCGCGCTCGGCAACGGGCTGTTCCTGCCGAGCCTGCCGAGCCAGATCGACGACCTGTACGCGCCGGGCGATCCGCGGATCGGCTGGGCGTACAATGTTTACTATGTCGGGGTGAACGTCGGCGGCTTCATCGCCCCGCTGCTGTGTGGCGCGCTGGGGGAGGCCTATGGCTGGCATTGGGGGTTCGGCGCGGCGGGCATCGGCATGTGCCTCGGCCTCGGCTTCTACCTATGGGGCCAGCGCTACCTCCCCGAGCAGGCGCGCCACCCGCGCGTCGAGACCGACCCCGCGCCGCGCGGCAGGATCGACCGCGCTACCGTAACGCTGCTGCTCGCGATCGCTGCGGCGGTGACGGTGTTCCGCGGCGCGTATGAGCAGCTCGGCAACACCGTCGCTTTGTGGGCGGACAGCGGCGTCGACAAGCAGGTCGGCTCGCACGCGATCCCGATGAGCTGGTTCATTTCGCTCAATCCGCTGTTCGTGATGGCGATGACGCCGCCGCTGCTGGCGTGGTGGCGGCGGCGAGCCGAGGCGGGGCGCGCCGAAGCGCCCGCGCGGCGGATGGCGACGGGCGCGCTGATCGTCGCGGCGGCGTATCTGCTGCTGGCGCTGCTCGCCTGGACGCATGGCGCGGGGCGCACCGGCTGGCCGTGGTTCGCCTTATTTTTCGCGGTGCTCACCTTTGGCGAGCTGTTCGTGCTGCCGACCGGGCTCGGCCTGTTCGCGCGGCTCGCGCCCGCGGGGCTCGGCGCGACCACCGTCGCCGCTTGGTACCTCGCCACCTTTGCCGGGAGCCTGTTCGGCGGCCTGGTTGGGACGTTGTGGGGAGCGATGAGCCACGCCGCCTTTTTCGCGCTGCTGGCCGTGATCGCGGTCGTGGCGGCGGCGGGGCTGCGCGCGAGCGATGCGCTGGAGCAACAGGTGGGGCGTAACCGGCGCGAACAGGCCGGTACTGCTTGACAATTTTCCGATTGGGACAAGACTGATCGAAACGGGTCAGGCTTGCCGGCGGGGAGCCGGCTATCGGTAAGGGGACGGTGATGCAAACGATGCGAACGCTTCTGATGGTTTCGAGCGCGCTGGTGCTCCTCGCCGCCGCGCCCGCGACGGCGCAGGACCAGCCCCGGCCCGCCTCGGCCAGCGATCCCGCCGCCAACGCGCCGGGCAACGTGTCGCGCGATGCGCCGGTCAACTCGACCGCCGCGCAGCCGGAGTCGACGCAGGACGTCATCGTCACCGCGCAGAAGCGCGAACAGCGGCTGCTCGACGTGCCGCAATCGATTTCGGTGGTCAGCGGCGCGGCACTGGAAACGCAGCAGGCGACGACGTTCGAGGATTATCTCAAGCTCGTCCCCGGGCTGCAACTCAACCAGGCGCAGCTCGGGCAAAGCCGCATCATCCTGCGCGGCGTCAACGCGGGCGGGGTCGCGTCGACGGTCGCGGTCTATGTCGACGACACGCCGTTCGGCTCGTCGAGCGGGCTCGTCAACGGCGCGGTCCTGGCGGGCGACTTCAACACGTTCGACATCGCGCGGCTCGAGGTGCTGCGCGGGCCGCAGGGGACGCTCTACGGCGCGAACTCGCTTGGCGGGCTGCTCAAGTTCGTCACCAACGCGCCCGACCCGACCAAGGTCGAGGCGCGCGCACGCGGCTCGGTGGAGGACACGAAGGGCGGTCAGATCGGCTATGCGGGCGATGCGATGATCAATCTGCCGATCGTCAGCGACAAGCTCGCGATCCGCGCGAACGGCTATTACCGACATTATGGCGGGTTCATCGACGCGGTCGGCACCCCGCTCGCGATCCCGACCAAGGCCGGTGTCGTGTCCAAGCCGTCGCGGGTCGCCAACGACATCGACGGCGCAAACAGCTATGGCGGGCGCGCGTCCCTGTTGTTCACCCCAAGCTCGGCCCTGTCGGTGCGTTTGAGCGCGATCCTGCAAAACATCGACGCCAGAAATCCAGACACGATCGACAGCAACTCGTTCACCCTGGCGCAGCTTTACGGTCGCCCGACCCAGACGGAGTTCGTGCCCGCATTCACGCGCACCGCCTATCGATTGTATAACGGCACCGCCGACCTCAACCTGGGCTTCGCGACGCTCACCTCCGTGACCAGCTACGCGACGCTCAACCAGAATATCCGCACCGACGAGACGGGGTATCTCAACATCGCGCTCGGCGGCGCGCTTGGGACGCCCGACTTCGCGCTGTTGCAGACGACGCACCAGACCAAGTTCACGCAGGAGGTGCGGCTCAGCCTGCCCAAGAACGACCGGTTCGAAGGGCTGATCGGTGGCTACTACACGCATGAGACCGGTCGCATCAATCAACAGTTCTCCGCCTTCGCGTCGGGAACGCTGAACCTGCTGCCGTTCCCCTTACTGGCGGCGGTGACGCTCCCGTCAAACTACAACGAATATGCAGGTTTCGCGAACGGCACCGTCCATTTCGGGCCGATGTTCGACCTGACGCTGGGCGGGCGCTACAGCCACAATGTCCAGCGCAGCAGCGAGTCCATCGACGGCATCCTGGAGGGCGGCCCGAGCACCGATCCGCAGGTCCGCTCGTCCGACAATGTGTTCACCTATTCGGTCGCGCCCAAGATCAACATCAACAGCCATGCCTCGGTCTACGGGCGGGTCGCGAAGGGCTATCGTCCCGGCGGTCCGAACGTGTTGCCCGCATTGGTCCCGGCGGGGACGCCGCGCACCTTCGATCCCGATACGGTGACGAGCTACGAGGCAGGGTTCAAGGGCGAGACGCTCGACCACAAGTTCTCGATCGACGTCGCCGCGTTCCACATCGACTGGAACCGGGTGCAGCTGCTCGCGGTCGTCAACGGGTTCGGCATCAACGCGAACGGCGGCAAGGCGGTGAGCGACGGCGTCGAGTTCACGGCGACGGTGCGCCCGACCGAGGGGCTGAACTTTTCGGCCAACGGTGCCTTCACCAATGCGCGCCTCAAACAGGATACGAGCAGTTTCGTCGGCGGGCGCGCGGGCGACCAGCTGCCCTATTCGCCCAAGGTCAGCCTGGGTCTCGACGGCAGCTACGAATTCGCCCTGACGGGCGAAACCAAGGCGTTCGTCGGTGCGTCGATGCGGATGCTGTCGAAACAGAATGGCGACTATGACCCTGCGTTCCGGACCACCTATGGCCGGCAACGGCAGATTCCGGCTTACGACGTGGTTGATCTGCGCGCGGGCGTCAATCTCGGCCGGTTCGAGCTGGAAGCTTACGCGAAGAACCTAACCAACGCGCTCGGTCGTACATTCGTGGGGACGACGGTGCCGTTCAGCACCTTGCCCAACGGAGCGGTGACGACCGGCGTGATCCGGCCGCGGACGGCGGGCATCGCGATCACCGCGGGGTTCTGACGCGCGTGACCGGGGGGATGGCGACGGCGGGCTTGCCCGTTTCGGAGCGGGTGTTGCCGTCGCCGTACTTGCTGTTTCTCGGCGACGTGACCAACCCCGGCTTTGCCAAGACCGCGTTCGGACTGCGCGACTGGGCCGGGGGACGGTGCGTGGGCGAGTGGGCGCTGGCGGGCGCGCGCGTGTCGACCGGCCTCAAGCGGATGACGCCCGCCGAGGCCGCCGCGGCGGGCGCGCGCGCGATGGTGATCGGGGTGGCGAGCCCCGGCGGCGTCCTCCCGACCGGCTGGCTTGGCGCGCTGCACGAAGCGCTGGAGGCGGGGCTGCACCTCGTCTCCGGAATGCACGACCGGCTCGCCGACCAGCCCGGCTTGCGCGCGGCGGCGGAACGGCGCGGGCGACGGCTGATCGACGTGCGGGTTCCGCCCGCCGACCTGACCGTTGCGACCGGGGCCAAGCGACCGGGCAGGCGGCTGCTCACCGTCGGAACCGATTGCGCGCTGGGCAAGAAATACACCGCGCTGGCGCTTGCCCGCGACCTGAAGGCGCGCGGCGTCGACGCGACGTTCCGGGCGACGGGGCAGACCGGAATCATGATCGCGGGCGAGGGCGTGCCGATCGACGCGGTCGTCGCCGACTTCATCGCGGGCGCGGCCGAGATGCTCAGCCCCGCCGCCGCGCCCGACCATCTCGACGTAATCGAGGGGCAGGGGTCGTTGTTCCACCCTTCCTATGCGGGCGTGTCCCTGGGCCTGCTCCACGGCAGCCAGCCGGACCTGTTCGTGGTGTGCCACGACCCGACCCGCGCGCATGTGCTCGGTCGCCCCGACATCCCGCTACCCTCGATCGAGACGGTGATCGCGCAGACGGTTGCGCTGGGCCGGCTCACCAGCCCCGACATCCGTTGCGTCGGAATCAGCCTCAACACCGGCGCGTTGGACGCGGACGCGGCGGAAGCGGTGCTCGCCGATACCGCCGCGCGGCTCGGGCTGCCCGCCGCCGACTCGATGCGCGGCGGCGCTAGGTTCGACCGGCTGGTCGACGCCTGCCTCGCATGACGGGCGCGGGCGGGACGCGGTCGAGCTGGTTTCAGCGCCTCGTCCTGCCCGGCCTTGCGTTCAAGGCGGTGGTGATCGGCGGCGGCTATGCCACGGGCCGCGAGATCGCCGAGTTCTTCCTCCCCGCGGGCGCATGGGGCGGGCTCGCCGCCATCGCGCTGGCGACCGCGATCTGGAGCGGGGTGGCCGCGCTCACCTTCCTGTTCGGGCGGGCGACGGGTGCGCGCGACTATCGCGCGTTCTTCGGGGCGTTGCTCGGGCGCGGGTGGGTCGTGTTCGAGGCGGCGTATGCGCTGTTCATCGTGCTGGTGCTCGCGGTGTTCGGCGCGGCGGCGGGGGAGATCGGGGCGGCGACGTTGAGCTTGCCGCGCATCGTCGGCACGCTCGCGCTGATGCTCGCCATCGCGGGCGTGGTGTCGTCCGGCAACGCCTCGGTCGAGCGGCTGTTCGCGTGGGTATCGGTGCTGCTCTACGGCGTGTACGTCCTGTTCTTCGTCTTTGCGCTGACGGCGTTCGGCGACCGGCTCGGCGCGGCGTTCAGCGGCCCGGCGGTGCTTGCGCCCGGCTGGGCGGCGGGCGGGGTCACCTATGCGGGCTACAACATCGTCGGCGCGGTGATCATCCTGCCGGTGCTGCGGCATCTCACCTCGGACCGCGATGCGGTGATCGCGGGGCTCGCGGCGGGGCCGCTGGCGATGATCCCCGCCGTGCTGTTTTTCGTCTGCATGAGCGCCACCCCCGCCGTGGCGACGCAGGCGCTGCCGTCCGATTACCTCCTCGCCCACCTCGGCCATCCCTGGTTCCGCTACCTGTTTCAGCTGATGATCTTCGCCGCCTTGCTCGAAAGCGGCACGGGCGCGGTGCATGCGATCATGGAGCGGGTCGCGCACGCGGGAAGGCGCGAGCTGACGCGCGCGCGGCGTGGCCTGGCGGCGCTGGCGCTGCTTGCGCTCTGCATGGTGATTGCCGAGCGGGTCGGGCTCGTCGCGCTGATCGCGGGCGGGTACCGCCTGCTCGCCTGGGTGATCCTCGCCGTCTATGTCCTGCCGCTCGCGACGCTCGGCGTGTGGCGGCTGCTCCACCGACCCGCTCCCACCCTGGAGGCCGTATGAGAAAGCTCCTCGCCGCCGCGCTGTTCGCGCTTGCCACCCCCGCGCTGGCCGATCCGCCCGCGGGCTTCGAGGCGCGCGCCGACGCGGTGCGCCAGCAGGCGGGCGTGCCCGGCATGGCGATCGCGATCGTCGAGAACGGGCGCGTCACGCTGGCGAAGGGCTTTGGCGTGCGGCGGCTGGGATCGCCCGCCAAGGTCGACGCCGACACGCTGTTCATGACCGGCTCCACCGGCAAGGCGATCACCACCGCCGCGCTGGCGACGCTGGTCGACGCGGGCAAGCTCAGCTGGGACGACCGGGTCACCGATCGCCTGCCCGGGTTCCAGATGTACGACCCCTGGGTCACGCGCGAGATGACCGTGCGCGACCTGCTCACGCATCGCAGCGGGCTGGGGCTGGGCGAGGGCGACCTGATGATCGCGCCGCGTGGTACCTTGAGCCGCGCGGAGGTCGTCCGGCGACTGCGCTTTCTCAAGCTCGCGACCAGCTTTCGCTCGGGCTACGCCTATGACAACGTCCTGTATGTCGCGGCCGGGCAGCTGATCGAGGCGGTGAGCGGGCAGACTTACGAGGATTACGTCCGCGAGTATGTGTTCCGCCCCGCGGGGATGCGGACCGCGACCAGCGACGCCGCACACCGGCTCGCCACCGCCAACCGCGCGCAGCCGCACGCGCGACTGGGCGCGGTGCGTGGGCTCGGCGCGCAGCAGGTGATCGACGAGCGCGACGAGCTCAACCCCGCCTCCACCCCCGCCGGGTTGCTGGCGATGTCGGCGAACGACGCTGCGCGCTGGCTGCAGATCCAGCTCGCGCACGGCGCGATCCCGGGCGGCGGGCGATTGTTCAGCGAGGCGCAGTCGGCCGAGATGTGGAAGCCGCACACGATCCAGCCGATCGCGCCCGCGCCGCCCGAACTCGCGGGCACGCAGCCGAACTTCGACACCTATGGGCTGGGCTGGGACGTGCGCGATTATCGCGGCGCGCGCGTCGTGTGGCACGCGGGCGGCCTGTTCGGCTATACGACGATCGTCTGCCTCTTGCCCGACCGCAATGTCGGCTTCGCGATCGCGGTCAATGCCGAGGACTCGATCGCGCGGATGGGGCTGATGTACGAGTTGCTCGACCATTATCTCGGCGCACCACAGCAGGACTGGCCGGCCCACTACGCCGCCTATGTCCAGCGCCGCCTGTCCGCCGCGGCCGCGACGGTGCAGCAACGCGCGGCGACGCCGGTGGAGGCGGGGCCGTCCTTGCCGTTCGCGCGCTACACGGGGGCCTATGAGGACCCGTGGTATGGCCGCGTGATCATCGGGCAGGACGCGCGCGGGCTGACGGTCAACTTCACCAACACCCCGCGCATGACCGGGCGGCTGGAGCATTACCAATATGACAGCTTCGTTGCGCGCTTCGACGATCCCGGGATCGAGCCCGCCTACATCAATTTCGCGCTCGATGCCGACGGCAAGGTGTCGCGGGCGACGTTGAGGCCGGTGTCGCCGACCGCCGACTTCTCGTTCGACTATCAGGACCTCGACCTGACCCCGGCCAGATAGGAGCCGCCCGATGCGCCTCGCCCGCCTCTTCGCCGCGCCGATGGCGCTGTTGCTCGCGTCCGCAGCGCCGGTGCCGCCGCGCTATGACGTCGTTATACGGGGCGGGACGGTATATGACGGATCGGGCGGGGTGCCCTACGTCGCCGATGTGGCGATCACCGGCGACCGTATCGCCGCGATCGGCGCGCATCTGGCCGGGAGCGGACCCACGGAGGTGGATGCGAGGGGCAGGGCGGTGTCGCCCGGCTTCATCAACATGCTCGCGCATCCGGAAGAGAGCCTGATCGCCGACGGGCGCGCGCTGTCCGATCTGGCGCAAGGCGTGACGCTGGAGGTAATGGGCGAGGACTCGATGGGCCCGCTCACCCCCGCGATGCAGGCGCTGGCGGCGAAGCGGCAGGGCGACATCAGATACCCGGTCAACTGGACCACGCTCGGCCAGTATCTGGAGATGCTCGAACGGCGCGGCATCTCGCCCAACATAGCCTCGTTCGTCGGCGCGGGAACGGTGCGGACCAACCTGCTCGGCGAAGCGGATGTGCAGCCTACGACCGCGCAGCTCGCGGCGATGCAGGCGCTCGTGAAACAGGCGATGGAGGAGGGCGCGCTGGGGCTGACCGACGCGCTGATCTATACGCCCAACACTTACGCCAAGACGCCCGAGCTGATCGCGCTGGCCAAGGTGTCGGCGGCGTGCGGCGGCATCTACACCGTGCATATGCGCAGCGAAGGCGACCGGCTGGAGCAGGGCGTTCAGGAAACGATCGACATCGCGCGCGCGTCGGGCGCGCCCGCCGAGATTTACCATTTCAAGCAGGCGGGTCGCGGCAATTGGGACAAGCTCGATCGGGCGATCGCCATGGTAAACGCCGCCCGCGCAGCTGGGGTACGGATCAGCGCCAATATGTACCCTTACACCGCTGGCGCGACCGGGCTCGACGCGGCAATGCCGCCCTGGGTTCAGGACGGCGGTCTGGAGGCGTGGATCGCGCGGCTAAAGGAGCCAGCGGCGCGGGCGCGGGTCAAGGTGGACATGGACGTCGCGCACCCGGCGACCTGGGAGAATTTCTTCGCCGGAGCCGGGCCCGACGGCATGATGCTGCTCGCGTTCAAGAACCCCAAACTCAAGCCGCTGACCGGCAAGACGCTGGCTGAGGTTGCGCGCGAGCGGGGCACGACGCCCGAAGATACCGCGATGGACCTCGTCGCGGAGGACGGCAGCCGGGTTGGCGTCGCGTACTTCCTGATGAACGAAGCGAACGTGCGCCGCGAGGTCGGGCTGCCGTGGATGAGCTTCGGATCGGACGAAGCCGCGCCTGCCCCCGCGGGGGTGTTCCTGCTCGCGAAGGACCACCCGCGCGCCTACGGCAATTTCGCGCGTGTGCTCGGCCATTATGTGCGCGAAACGCATGACGCGACGCTGCCCGACGCGATCCGGCGGCTGACCAGCCTGCCTGCGGACAATCTGTCGCTCGCCGATCGCGGGCGGCTGAAGGTGGGAGCGTTTGCGGACGTGGTGGTGTTCGACCCCGCGACGATTGCGGACCACGCCACCTATGAGCAGCCCGCGCAGCTGGCCACCGGGGTCGAGGACGTGCTCGTCAACGGCCACTTCGCGTTAAAGGACGGCAGGCCGACCGGCGCGGCGACTGGGCGCGTAGTGCGCGGTCGCGCCTGGACGGGCACGCCGGGCGGCGGCTGCCGCGCGTCGGCGGGCGACTGGCGCTGGACAAAATGATTGCGGCCACTCCGGCCATTCCAACATAGCGCGATGTATGCGAGCCACCTGCAGTTATTGAGGAGCGACCGTTCGGCTTTGACGATCACCTTGGCCCGTTGATTGCACACAAACGAATGTCTGCTTCGGGATTGTCACAAAACCACTCCGAGCGTCTGATGTGGGTCGTTGCTGTCGAGGATCAAGAACGACGCAAGCGGAGTTCTGGTCGGACGGATCCGCCGAGTTCACAGGAACTTGGCTCCGGCGTGATCGCGGAACCCGTCATGGCTGCGGACATATTCGGCGAGGATGTCGAGCGAGCGGTGGCGGCTCACCTCGCGCATCTTGAACACGTTGGCGCCGGGTTGGCGCGCCGCCTCGGTCAGGAACCCGGACCTGAGCGAATGACCCGCAAACACCGCCGGGTCGAGCCCGACCGCGCGGGCGCGCGCCTTGACCACGATCGCCACGCCTTGCGCGCTCATCGCGACCGGCTGCACCCGGTCCTCCACCCAGTCGCGCAATGGCCGGCCCGAGGCGTCGCGCACGCTCTCGCCGGTCAGCGGATCGCGCCTGGCGACCCGGATCTCGGCGAGCTTGCGGAACAACGCGCCGTCGACCACCCGCCCGACCCGCAGCCATTCAAGGAGCAGCGCTTTGGGGCGGAGGCGCTTGCCTTCAGGGATGGCGATCCACACGCCTTGCGCTGCCTGATCGGTCTTGGAGCGGGCGATGAACAGCCGCAGTCCCTCGGGCACGAACTCGACGTCGGTGAACGTCAGCGCGACCAACTCTGAGCGGCGCAGCGCGGCCGCCATGCCGATTGCCAGCAGCGCGCGATCGCGGACGCTGCGGACGTCGTCGCCGTCGATCGCGGCGAGCATTCGGGCGAGCCGGTCGCCGTCGGCGGCCGCCTTCTGGGTCCGGCGCACCCCGTGCGTGTTGCGGATGCCGGCGAACGTCTTGCGCAGCTGGTGCCCGCCATCCTGCTCGCCCGGGGTGAGACAACCCGCCTCCTTGTGACGGTCGTTGATCGCGGCGAGGTAGCGCGACAGCGTCGACAGCTTGCGCGGCGCGCGCGGCGGAACCGCGCTCGGGTCGCCATCCTTCATGCTGGTCACGAATACCGCGACCGTCGCGGGGGTGGCGGGCAACGGCGACAGCTCCCGCGCCGCGCACCAGGCGGTAAACGTCGCCCAGTCGGCGGCATAGGCGCGCCGCGTCGCTCCCGCGCGCGCTGCTTCTATATACGCGCGCGCGCGAGAGACCTCGCCGTCGAGGATGCTGGGCAGGCCAGGGGCGAGCGGCACCAGCGCGCCGTCGCGGGGGTCGCCCACGTCCGCCATCACCGCGCGAGTTCCACCGCGATCTCGACCTCGAGGTCTGCCCAGGCGCGGTCGGTGGTGAGCGCGGTCGCGCGCTTGACCAGCGCCAGCGCGAGACACGCGCGATCGCCGAGCGACAAGCCCAGCTCGCTGGTAGTCGCGCGCATCAGCCCGGCGAGTTCGGCTTGGTGACGATCGACCGGGACCACCTCGACGTCAAGGTCGGCCAGGATCGCGGTGATGTCCTCGGGTGGGGTGCCGCGGTCGACCAGCTTGGCGATCACTTCGGAATAGTTGCTGGCGCTGACCATCGCGCCGGCCAGCCGTTCGGCGACATGGCTCGCGCCGGGTTCCTCGAACAGGAGGCAGAGCAGGGCGGAGGCGTCGAGAACGTAGCGGGGCTTACTCACGGGCGGCGTCCGCGCGGCGCTCCGCGATCAGCTCGTCGGACAGATAGCCGGTCTCGGGTCGGTAGGGGCGCAGCCGGTCCTGGATGCGTTTAAGGGCGGACGCGGCCGAGCGGACGCGCAGCTCGTCGCCGTCCAGATCGAAATACACGGTATCGCCTTCGGCGACCCCCATCGCGCGGCGGATATCCGAGGGCAGCGCGATGCGCCCACCCGCGATCATCTTGCCCCGTATCACGCCCATCGCCGTCTCCCGACCTTGCTCCGTTTCGAGGTGATGTTACTGTTTGTCCGCGCCGGACGCCAGAGAAATGCGTGCTACGGCGGACAGCGATAATGAGAGCTTATCGTGATTGGCACTGCTCGGAGCGTGACCGACCGGCTCGACCTTGGCCTAAAAGACCAAGCTGACCTCACGCGATATCTGATGGCATCAATTCTTTCTTGGGCCACGCCGATGATCGTGCGCCAGCTTGTTGGGTTTCGGCAAAGTATCGAGTGTGGCGATTTTCGGACGACGTAGGCCAGCGCCGGTTGCGGGTGGCTTTTGACTTCTCGCCGGACACCCCGAACGTGAACCCTGAATCGGTAGTTGGACCGGCTTGGCTGACCAAGGTGGACCCCCAATAGCCATGAGGGCAGGAACATGACCGACGACAGCCGGCACGCAACCATGAAAGGCGCCCGCGTTTACCGGCGGGTTAGCACCGATGAACAGGACCTCGCTCGCCAGGCGGCGATCGTTGCCGCGACGCGCGGCAGGATACTATGTCGCCGCAGTATATCGCGAGAAGGCGTCCGGCGCGCGCGCGGACCGGCCCGAACTCTTGCGCATGATCGCCGACCTGTAGCCGGGCGAGGTGGTGGTCGCCGAGAAGATCGACCGGATCAGCCGCCTGCCGCTGATTGAAGCGGAGCGGCTGGTGGACGCGATCAGGGGTAAGGGCGCGCGGCTGGCGGTGCCCGGGATCATCGACCTGTCCGACCTCGTCGCGGGCAGCGCGGGGGTGGCGCGGATCGTGCTCGAGGCGGTGCAGGACATGCTGCTGCGGGTCGCGCTCCAGACCGCGCGCGACGACTATGAGGACCGGCGCGAGCGACAGCGGCAGGGCATCGCGATTGCGAGGGAGAAGGGGCGGTACACCGGGCGCAGGGCCGATCACGCCCAGCACCGGCGCATTGTCGCGCTGCGCGAGGCGGGCATGAGCATCGCCAAGACAGCCGAGCTCGCGCCGTGCAGCCCCGCGCAGGTGAAGCGGATCATGGCGCTGCACCGTCAGAACGTTGGGCCCGCGACCATTATAGAAGTAGACGCTTAAGTGCGCCGACTCCACAATGTTGGTAGCTTGCTGGCGCTGGTTTGCGCGATAACTTCTGTTCCTTGGAACCGCGACGTAGGGTTGCTGAGCAAGATCGCGAGAAAGTCGCCTGTTCCCGCGCTGAGCCGCAGGTTGGACAGCGTCAGTGAGGGCAGGGCGCTAATCCCACGGTAAACAACGCTTAGAGAGAATGGGCCGCGAACGATCGGGCGGCTTGGCGATTCTCGACAATATTGAGGGGCTTACGGCGCGTCGGCCGTCGCGAAAGCGGTAGTGGGCGCGGCCATGCCGCAAACCTTGCGCGGCTTCCTGCGCCACAGAGTCAACAGGATCGAGAAGCACCGCGAGGTCCAAATCCGCGACAAACTTCTCAAGACGCTGATCGGCAAACTATCTAAGAAGGATCTGGTCGAGGAACAGCGGGCGAAGACTGCCGGGTGACCGCGCGAAACCGTGCCAGCGGATTTGCGTGTGCGAGGCCGATCGAGGAAAGGGCGAGGCATGAGGCGTTTGATCGCGATGATGGTGGTTCGACCGGTGAGCGTCCTCGTTTTTGCAGCGGCGATAGCGCCCGCAGGAGCCAAGGCCAGCGAAGTCACAAGGGTCGAGGTGCTCGCGACCGAGAACGTCGGTACCTTCAACGGCATCGGCTTTCGGCGCTGGCATGGCATCGTCCATGGTCATGTCGATGCGGACGAGGATGTCGCGGGACTGAAGTCACTGCCCGGCGCGAATGCGGAAGTCGAATATGCGGTCGCGTTCGAGCTGATGGCACCCGTCACGCCGCAGCGCGCCGACGCGGTCATCGTCGAGGTGGAGAACCGCGGCCGACCGGTCGTGCTTGGCATGTTGGCAGGTTTCGCGCCGCCTTCTGCGGCCCGGCCGGTTGACATCCGCTATCCAGCGGGGCTGGGCAACGGCTACCCGTTCCGGCTTGGCGTCGGCTATGCGCGCGTTGCCTGGCAGACCGGAGTGGCGTCTGACGTACCGGCCACGGCGCAAGGCGTCGGCCTCGTGATCCTGCGCGATTTCGGACGCTGGCTTGCCGCCTCGCACAGCGGAACGTCCGCAGGTCCGCTGCCGAGATTCGGGCATCGGGTGCTCGCCGGCGTGAGCCAGAGCGCGTGGATGGTGAACGCGTTCGTGGCGGAAGGCTTCAACCGCGATCCCGCAACCGGAAGCGGCGTTTACCAAGGCGCGTGGACCCGCGATGGCGTCGGCCTGGTCTTGGCGATCAACAAGGCAGCTAACGGCGGCCCGCAGGCACCCTACCCGCTCGCCGATGCGGTGCCGCTGCTCCCACGCCAGCTCCTGCGACGGCCGGAAAGCGATCCCGTGATGGTGGACATCGCCGCGTACACCGATTTCTACCGGCTGCGCGCGAGCATTTTCGCCACGGCGTCGGGCGTGCCGGGACTTCACCGTTATGCGGTGGGCGCCGCGCACGCGCCGGCGGGCAGCTATCCGGATGCGCTCGTGTTCGGCACCTTGCATTGTAACGGTGGGGTCGCGGTGCCGCTCAATCCACTGAACGACGCCGCGCACGCCCGCGCGCTGACGACCGCGTTAATGAGCGCGATCGGCGTACCGGGCATGCCGCTCGCCAGCCTGCCCCGCGATCGCGGTTTTGACTTATCCGCGCCCGGTGACGCGCCGATTAACCTGCTCGCCGGTGAAACAGTCCGCGTTCCCCGGGTGAGTGCGGCGATGATGCCGGTCGGGGGCGTTCCGATGGTGGAGGTTTCACTGCCGCTGGGCCGGCCCGTCCCGCCCGCGATCCCGCCGGTCGGCACGCGCTCGATCACGCAAGTGTGCGGCAATTTTGGCGGCTGGGTGCCCTTCTCGCCTGACGAATTGCGCCGACGCTACGGCTCTCCGGGTGACTACCGCCGCCGCGCCGCTCTGCTGCTTGACCGCCAACAGGCCGATGGCTGGCTGCTCGCTGCCGACAAGACAGTAGAGCTCAACCGCATCGCTGAGGCGGCGGCAAGGGCGTTCGGCGGTTCAGCAGGATCGACGGATCCGGCGACTGAAAAGCGACCGCGCATTAACGGATAGCTCCTCGCAAAGTGAGGGCGTTCGGCCACTCTGGCGCAGGCACTGCAGCTGCCGATCATTCTGCCCAGCCCGCGCTACGTCATCCGCAAGCTCATTGAGCAAACGGCATCTCGCGAGCATTCGCGTGTCCCTCCGCTGCTGGAGGTGGATGGGGGCCGGTGAGAGAAGGCCCAAAAACGTACGCTAAGCTGTTGCCGGGGGGTGAGCGGTCCGACGGGCATCAGGCAAAATGCTCGCTTAATTGCCGTTCGCCGAACAGCTTATCAGGTCGAAAAACTGCTTCGTATCTGGTGCCGAGTGTCCAGCCCCGTGATTGAACTCAACGGTGCCCGCATAGGCGAGCAACATGTGAACAGGTGCCGGTTTCCCTCGGCGTGGGATGTCGTTGATGATGTCATAATTTGCGTTTAGTCCAAGGTACTCCATGTTGCCGTGTGGGCGAGGGCCGTCGTCCGGGTCGGGTGGACGCCAATTCGGCATCGTCACGTCAGTAGTTGACGCGACGTTTTGAAGGTTATCAGTGCCGCCATTCCAGGGCAGCCACCAAAATGTATCGCTAGACTTCTTGAAGTGAATCGCCAGCGCGAGTCCGCTCGGCCAATCCGGGCCACTATCTACCTTACGAAAGTACGCCGAGACCTCAGGAGCGTGGCGAAGGACATAATGCGCGTTTTCTGCCGGGCAACGAAGTACCGATACAGCCGCGAGGGCAAACAATCCGACCACGTCTAGTCTCCCTATCGGCAGCTCACCGAAGCGTAGCGTCGGCGCAGATATCTACAAACCCGAAAGTCGATGGAAGCCTTGTGGTCGGGTGTGGGTAAAAATTGCCGATCAGGCCAACACGCTGCTTTTAGCGCCTCTCCGATGGAGAAGCTTTTCGCCATCGGGCCGGAGCTGGCCTTCGGGCGTGACGTGTCGATAGAGCGTCTGGCGCGTGACCCCCAGTTCGGCGCATAGTTCGGCGACCTTGGTTTCTGGCTTACCCATCGCCGCCTGAGCGAGCCGGAGCTTGGCCATCGTCATCTTGAACGGTCGCCCGCCATGCCGTCCTCGTGCGCGGGCGGACGCGAGCCCCGCCTTGGTGCGCTCGACGATCAGCTCGCGCTCGAACTCGGCGAGGCCGGCGAAGATCGCGAACACCAGCCGGCCATTGGCGGTCGTGGTGTCGATCGACGCGCCTTCGCCGGCGAGCACCTTCAGCCCGACCTCGCGCTTGGTGAGGTCCCCGACCAAGTTGACGAGGTGGCGCAGGTCGCGGCCGAGCCGATCGAGCTTCCACACCACCAGCGTATCGCCGCCCCGCAGCGCTTTGAGGGCGGCATCGAGCCCTGGTCGGGTGTCGCGCCGTCCTGAAGCGCTGTCCTCGTAAATATGTTCGGACGCGACCCCAGCCGCGGCGAGCGCGTCGCGCTGGAGGTCGTGGACCTGGCTGCCGTCCGCTTTCGAGACCCGGGCATAGCCGATCAGCGTCGTCACATATTCGTCCGTATGCGGAGCGCGACGGGGAGTCCGGCCGCTTCGCGCCGATACTGTCACTTAACCCGTGTTCCTGTCTATGCTCCGCGAACATCCTGAACAGCTCAATATGTGACGACTGCGGGGAGCCGGTGCGATGCCAGCCAAGACGATCCTCTCGCCGGGGCAACGCGCCGCGATCTTTGACCCGCTAATTGACCGCGAGGCGGTCGATCGCTTCTACACGCTGGGGCCGGACGACCTCGTCCAGGTCTGCCGACGACGGCGCGGGGCCAACCGCATCGGCTACGCCGTCCAGCTCTGTTACCTTCGACACCCCGGTCGCGCGCTCGCACCGGGCGAGAGGCCGCCCGCGGCCATGCTCTCGCTGCTATGCGAGCAGGTGGGCGGCGACCCGGCCGAGTTCGAGCACTATGCCGCCCGCGGCCCGACGCTGCGCGAGCACCGCGCCGAGGTCGAGGCGCTGTTGGGGCTGCGCGCGTTCGAGCGCGCTGACCTGCGCGCCATGCTCGCGGTCGGCATCGAGGTCGCGGCCTCGACCGACCGCGGCGAGACGATCGTCGCCGTCATGGTGGAGCGGTTGCGGGCGGCCCGCGTGGTCGTGCCCGCACCGTCCGCGCTGGAGCGGGTCGCGCTCATCGCGCGCGCCCAGGCGCGGCGCGCCGCTTATTCGGGGCTGATCCGCGACTGCACCGACGAGCAGGAGCAGCGGCTGGAGCGCCTGATCGACGCGAGCGAGGAAGGCCGCACGGGGTTGGGCTGGATACGCGACTGGTCGGAAGCCCCGTCCGCGAGCAACCTGAAGGCGCTGGTCGAGCGCCTGGAACGTGTGCGCTCGCTCGGGATCGAGCCCGACCGGGCGCGCCGCATCCACGGTGCGCGTTACGCCGTGATCGCGCGCGTCGCGGGCCTGGTCACCGCCCAGCATCTTCGCCGGCTGGAGCGTCGTCGCCGCCTGGCGACACTGGTCGCATTCGCGATCAAGACCGAAGCGGCGCTCACCGACGCGGCGCTGGTGATGGTCGGGAAAATGGTCAGCTTGCTGTTCCGGCGCGCCGATCGAACCCGCTCCGAACGGCTGCTCGGGGCCGCCCGGCTGCTCAAGGACACCGCCCGTCACCATGCGCGGCTCGGCCGCCTGCTGATCGGCGCGCGCGCGCAAGGTCGCGACCCGCTGCGCGCGATCACCGACCGCATCGGCTGGGACCAGCTCGAGCGCAGCGTTCGCGACGCCGAGGAACTGACACGTTCTGCCGACGACGGGCTGGAGGAGGTAGTCGAGCGCTATCCCGCGGTCCGCAAGTTCGCGCCCACCTTCCTGGCCGCGTTCACGTTCTGCGCGGCACGCGCGAGCGACCCGCTGCTCGGCGCGGTCGAGGCGTTGCGCCGCATGTACCGGGACGGCCGCTCGGTCCTGCCCAAGCGCGTGCCGACGTCGTTTCTTCGCCCGCGCTGGCGCAAGGTGGTGTTCCCGGCCGGGGGCGGCATCGACCGGCGCGCCTATGAGGTCGCCGTGGTCGTGCATCTGCGCGAGCGGCTGGCGTCGGGCAGCATCTGGGTCGACGGGAGCCGCGCCTTCCGTACGCTCGACGACTATCTTCTCCCACAACCGGCGTTTGCCGCGATGCGCGCGGATGGCCAGCTCGGGCTGGCGGTCGCGCCCGTGTTCCGGGACTGGCAAGCCGAGCGGCGCGAGCTTCTCACCCGGCGCATGGATGAGGTGGAGCGCGCGGCCGCAGCTGGCAAGCTGGTCGACGTCGTGATCGCCGGAGGCGAGCTGACCATCTCGCCGCTCCGGCGCTCGGTCCCGGACGAAGCCGAGGAGCTGAAGGCACGTCTTTACGCGCTGCTGCCTCGGGTCCGCATCACCGACCTGCTGGTCGAGGTCTCGGGTTGGTCGGGGTTCGCGGACCGGTTTACCCACGCGCGCAGCGGCGACACCGCGACCGACCAGTCCGCGCTGATGGGCACCATCCTTGCCGACGCGACCAACCTCGGGCTCGGCCGCATGGCGGAAAGCTCGCGTGGGCTGACCCTCGCGCGGCTTCGCTGGACGGCCGAGTGGCACGTCCGCGATGAGACATACCTGTCGGCGCTCGCCGCGATCGTCGACACACACAACGCGCACCCGCTCGGGGCGGTGTGGGGACCGGGCGACATCTCCTCCTCCGATGGCCAGTTCTTCCGGGCTGGCGGGCGCGGCGAGGCGCGCGCCGACCACAATGCGCGTTATGGCTCCGAAGCCGGCGTGCTGTTCTACACCCACATCTCTGGGCGGTTCGCGCCGTTCCACACCGACGTGATCGCCGCGAACGCGGGCGAGGCACCCCACGTCATCGACGGCCTGCTCAACCACGAAAGCGAGCTGGTCATCCGCGAGCACGCGACCGATACGGCAGGCGCCGTCGATCATGTGTTCGGGCTCTGTCACCTGCTCGGGTTCCGGTTCGCGCCGCGCATCCGCGACCTGAACGAGCGACGGCTATACAGCATGGCGGCGCTCGACGCTTGGCCGACGCTGCGGCCGCTGGTCGCGGGGCCGATCAACATCCGCGCGATCGAGGAGCATTGGGACGAGACATTGCGGCTCGCCGCCTCGATCCGGGCGGGCACGGTGAGCGCGTCGACCATGCTCCGCAAGTTGGCGGGCTACCCCCGCCAGAACCCGGTCGCTCGCGCGCTACGCGAGGTCGGCCGGGTTGAGCGCACCTTGTTCATGCTCGACTGGTTCGACGATCCCGAGCAGCGACGCCGTACCGGCACCATCCTCAACAAGGGCGAGGCGCGCAACGCGCTTGCCCGCGCCATCTTCTTCAACCGCCTGGGCGAGCTTCGCGACCGCACGTTCGAGAACCAGCGGCACCGCGCGTCCGGGCTGACGCTGGTCACGGCCGCGGTGACGCTGTGGAACACCATGTATCTCGACCGCGCCGTGCAGCACCTCCGCTCGACCGGCGTCGAGGTGCCTGACGAGCTGCTCGCCCATGTCGCCCCGCTCGGCTGGGAGCATATCGGGCTCACCGGCGACTATCTCTGGAGCGAGGTCGACAAGCCGCGCGAGCGGTTCAGGCCGCTCCGCGTCGCCGCAGCCGACCGCAGGCGTTAGCGTACGTTTTTGGGCCTTCTCTCACTGCCCCCCTGGATGGTCCGGACGTGATCTTCGGCCTGGTCCGCGCTTGGCTCGGCTATACTCTGATGCCCGCGCTCGGTGCCGGGACCTTCAGGCGCGGCCGCTTGTGTTCTGTCCCTACCAAGCCCGAGATCGATCGCCCGGTGGGTATTCTCGTGCGCGCCGCGGTCGCGGCGGAACCGAAGGTAGCTACCTTCGTGCGGCTGTTCCGGGAAGCGGTGGTCGGCTTGGCCGAGACCGTCCGGTTGGCCCATGTCTGGTTGACGTTCGACGCGCCACCCGCGCATGTCGGCGGGGCGGCCCCGCGCTGCGGGCGATCGGCGGCGGCAGGACGAGCTGGCCGCCACCATGTCGCTCAGGTGTCTTCCACCTGATCTGTCGTTCCTCGACAAGATTCGGCGTTGCGAAGTCGTCCCGCGGTCCCAAGCTGGTCCAGAACCGAAAATCCTTTGCCGCGCGTTGTAGTCCCGCCGTTCCGTTGATAGCGAGGCGGCAGATAAGACAAATAGGACCGGGAGAGTGGAGCAATGCTGCAGCTTAGCGGGCAGGATGCGACCTTCGTCTATTTGGAGACACCGCACACGCCGATGCACGTCGGCTCCGTCGGCATCTACGACCCGTCGACCGCGCCCGGCGGGTTCGTCCGCTTCAAGGACATTCTCGCGTTCATCTCCTCGCGGCTGGCGTCGGCGCGCAGCTTTCGGCAGCGGCTGGTGCGGGTGCCGTTCGACCTCGACCATCCCTACTGGGTCGAGGATGCCGAATTCGACATCGAATACCATGTCCGCCACATCGCGTTGCCCAAGCCGGGCGACTGGCGTCAGCTGTGCATCCAGGTCGCCCGGCTCCACGCCCGCCCGATGGACCTGACCAAGCCGTTATGGGAGTTCACGGTCGTCGAGGGGCTCGACAACATTCCCGGCCTGCCGCCGGGCTGCTTCGCGCTGGTCAACAAGGTCCATCACGCGGCGATCGACGGCGTGTCGGGCGCGGAGATGTCGGCCGCGATCCATGATCTCGACCCGCTGATGACGCCGCGCTCGCCGCGTGACGATTGGAAGCCCGAGTCCGTCCCCGGGGTCGCCGACCTCTTGATGCGCAGCTACTTCAACAACGTCACGCAGCCGGTCCGGGTGTTGCAGACGGTGGGACGGTCGCTACCCGGCGTGGCCCGGCTCGGCGCCAATCTCGGCAAGGGCGAGCTCAGCCTTCGCGACGTCCGGCCCGCGCCCAAGACCCGGTTCAACGCCAAGGTGTCCGCGCATCGGGTGTTCGACGCGGTGCCGATGGACTTGGGCGCGGTGCGCGCAATCAAGGCCGCGGTGCCCGACGCAACGATCAACGATGTGGTGCTCGCGATCGTCGGTGGGGGCCTCAGAACTTACTTGCAAGGCAAGGGCGAGCTGCCCCGCGACACTCTGACCGCGATGGCACCGATCTCGGTCAGGACCAGCGACGAGAAATCGGCGATGGGCAACCAGGTGTCGGCGATGATCGTCGGGCTGGGTACGCAGATCGAGGACCCGCTCGAGCGTCTGCGGTTTGTCCATGACGAGGCGGTTCGGTCCAAGGCGCTGACCAACGCGATCGGCGCGCGGACGCTCGCGGACTATAGCCAGCTGATCCCGTCGGGGCTCGCGGGGCTGGCGGCGAGGCTCTACACCCGCGTCGGCGCGGCCAACGCTCACGCGCCGATCTACAACACGGTCGTCACCAACGTGCCGGGTAGCCGGGTGCCGATCTACTTCTGCGGGTCGCGGATGCTGGCCATGTACGGCAGCGGGCCGATCTTCGACTCGATGGGGCTCATCAACGCGATCTGGAGCTATGAGCGGACGATCGCGATCTCGTTCACTTGCGATCGCGACATGATGCCCGATCCCGAAGCCTATGCGGCCGCATTGCGTGGCGCGTTCGAGGTGCTCCACGCGCGGGTCATGGCGGAGGCGAGCCTAGTGGCATCCACGCCCGCTCCGTCAGCCGAGAAGCCGGAGCGCAGGCCCGCCACCCGCAAGGCGGTGCCGGTCGAGCAGTTGTCCTGAGGCGAGGTGCCCTCCTGTTCAGAGGAGGGTCGGATGGCCGCCACGGGAGCGCGCGTCAGGCGTGCCCGGCGGACGGGTAGGCGAGCGCCTTGAGGCCGGACCGCTCGAACGGTCGCCATTCGTCCTCGGGCTGCGCCAGCCGGTCGGCGACCGCGTACAGCGCCGCCGCGTTGAAGCCGAGCCCGCAATGGCTGCCATGGACCTCGATATTGTCGGTGTTGTCGCCTTCGGGTTCGACGCAGTTCTGCCAGGCGACGATCCCGTCCTCGCGCGAGTAGATCGCGGTGGAGGGCACGGGCGACGGTGTCATGCTCGCTGCTAGTTGCGACCGGGTGTGCTCGTCATCGACCTTCTGCCCCGTCAGCAGCTCGTAGGCGCGCCAGATCGTCGTCGCCTTGGGGCTGCCCGCGAAGGGGGAGCCGAGCGTGATCACCTGCCGCACGGTCTCGGGCGCGCGCCGTGCGATGATCCGCGCCATCACGCCGCCAAGACTCCAGCCGACCAGGCTGACCTTTTCACCGGTCGCCTCATTAATGGCGCGGAGCCGCGCAATCAGCTTCTCGCCCTCGCGCCCGATCGCGCGCGGGCCGAGGTTGCGGCCCAGCTCCCACGCATGGACGTCATACCCTTGCCCCCGGAGGAAACGCCGCATCACGCCCGTCGAGGCGTCGGTAGCCATGAATCCGGGCAGCACCAGCACCGAATGACCATCGCCGCGCGGCGCGGATTTTAGGATCGGCTGCGCGAGCGGCAGCACCGCCAGCTCGCCCAACGCGCGCGGCAGGTCGGTCAACGCCAACCAGGCGGACGGGGGCTGGACAGGCAGGGCGGCGGGGGCAAGCGTCATGCATATTTCTCCTGCATCCTCAATGCGCCCTCGCCCGGAAAGTTCAACCGCGGGTCGGCGCGGTCAGACGGGCGGTCGGGATGTGGCGGCGACGACAACCCCGCGCAATGCGGTGACGACCTCGTCTTGCACGGTGATCGCGCCTTCCGCGACGCGCGCCGCGCGCGTGGTCGCGGAACGTTCGAACGGCACGCGCACCGGCCTCGCGGAATCGACCGGCCGTGTCGCGCGCAAGCTGTCGGCATAGGCGGCGGCGCGGCGCGCGAAGTCCTCGCCGTCGGTCAGCAGCCCGGGGTCGACCACCAGCACGAAGAAGCCGCAATCGCGCAGGCCGACCGGGGCCGCGTCCGCGCCGCACATCATGCCGAGCAGCTGGACCACCATCGCCAGCCCCGACCCCTTGTGCCCGCCCCACACCGAAAACGCGCGGCCCGCCAGCGCCGCGCCGGGATCGCGCGTCGGCTTGCCTTGCGCATCATAAGCAAGCCCTTCGTCGAGCTGCTCGCCCATCCGCATTTTGAGGATCACCTCCGCCAGCGTCACCGCGGAGGTGCCGATATCCCAGATGATCGGCTGGGCGGTCGTCGGGAAGCCGAACCCGATCGGGTTGGTCGCGAACCGGCCTTCTGTGCCGCCCGCGGGCGCGACGATCGGCCCGCCGCTGCCCGCGATCATCCCCGCAAACCCCATCTTCGTGATCCGCTCGAGGTAATAGGAGAACATGCCCGTGTACCAGGTCTCATTCGCGCCGACGACGGCGAGCCCGGTCTCGCGCGCCTTGGCGACCGCGATGTCGGTCGCGCGGTCGGCGACGAGATAGCCGACCTGATCCGCGCCATCGATCGTGGCGGAAACCGACGTGTCCTTGACGACGGTGATCGGCCTGGTGCTTATCCCGTGTTGCCGGACCCGGTCGGCGATCGACAGCGCGCGGGCGAGTCCGCCATAGGACAATCCGCGCAGTTCGCAGTCAATGAGGTGGTCGGCGATGATCGTCGCCTGCTCGGGCGTGTGCCCGAGCGCGGCCATGGCGTCCTCGCAAAGCGCGTGGGCGTCGATGATCGAGAGCTGCATCGCCTAGAACCTCTTGCGGGCGGTGATGCCGAACGTGCGCGGTTCGGCGAGCAGCGCGCCGAACAGCTGGGTGGTGGTTTGCCCCGGCGCGAGCTGCGCGATCGAGGTGTTCGAGCCCTGGAGCGTGGCGTTGAAGATGTATTGGGCGTAGTTCGTGTTGAACAGGTTCTGTGACCACAGCTCCAGGCCCCAGTTGCCGTCGGCCGCGCCGATGCCGACCCGCGCGTTAACCACCATCACGCCGGGCTGGATCTTCTCGGAAAACAGGTCAGAGCCGGTGTTGAGCGCCGACGTGTAGCGATAGTCGACATAGGCGAGCGCGCGCAGCTTGCCGACCGGCGGCGTCCACTGCGCCGAGCCGGTGACGACATATTCGGACGACAAGGATAGCCGCGACCCCGGCAGCAGCGATAGCGCGGGCGGCAGCGAGTTGTTGCCGGTCGCGTCGGGCGTGGTGACGAGGCTGGCCGCGTAGCGGGAGTCCGCGAGCGTGAACGCCTGCGCGAATGTCACGTTGCGCGCCGGGTAGAGATAAGTCTCGATCTCGACGCCCTTGGAGTTGATCGCCGCGTCCGTGTTGGAGCAGGGCGAGTTGCCCGCAATCTGGTCGGTGTCGGTGGTGCCGAGGTTGGTGCTGCACCCCTGAAGGCTGCCGACCACGAACGCGGTGCCGTTGAAGGTGTTGAGCTGGAAGCTCTTGAACCGCTCGTAAAAGGCGGCGACGTTGATGTCGAAGCCGCGACCGCGATACTTGCCGCCGACCTCGAACGCGTCGACCTTTTCCGGCGCGAACTGGAGAATGTTGAGATTGGTCGTCGGCTGATTAGTGCGCGATCCGGAGTCATAGAACGGCGCGCGGTCGAGGTTGAACCCGCCCGCCTTGTAGCCCCGCGATGCGCTGGCATAGGTCAGCAGGCGGTCGGTGGGCTTGTAGCCGATGATGGCGGTGCCGGTGAACTCGCCCTCACGCCGGCGACCGGAGAAGCTGCCGTTCACGCCGTTAATGACGCACGGCAGCGCGGCCAACGGCGCCAGCACCTGGTTGGCGAGCCCGGCGGCGACCGCCGACGCGGTGCCGATCTGGCCCGACGCGGCGAGCGCCTGGAGCCGGGCGATGTTCGCATTGTAGGTGCCGCATGACGTGTTGCTCGACAGCGTCGTGTCGAGCGACTTGCGATCCCAGGTATAGCGCGCGCCCAGCGTCAGCGAGAGCTTGTCGGTGAGGTGCAGGATGTTGTGGGTGAACAGGGCGTAGTTGTTGTCGGTCTGCCGATAGCGATCATTGTCGCCAAGCCCGTTGGACGGGGTGTTGACGACCTGGCCCGCGATCGCACCAACGAGTGCCGCGCGGGTTGCCGCCGGAGTAGCGGCGGGAAGCTGCGCGTTGACGAACGCCTGCGCGAACGTGTTCAGGTTCGTGAAGCCGGTCGCGGCGAACAGCTGGCCAAGCGCGGGGCTGGCCGCGCCGAGGCCACCGGCACCGAGCAGCGTGGCACACCGGTCGTAGTCCTGACCGTAATGGATGTTGTCGTCATAGGCGAGCCGCTCGTTCGCGTAATAGCCGCCGACCAACCAGTCGAGCTTGTTGCCGAACAGCTTGCCCTGCGCGCGCAGCTCCTGCGAAAAGGTGCGGAACTGGGTGAAGCGGCTGCCGTCAACCGCGCGGTAGAGCAGGTCGAGATTGTTGAAATCCGAGTCCTGCCCGGAGACATATTTATTGTAACGGTAGGCGGTGATCGAAGTGATCGAGGTGCTGCCGAGCTTCAGGTCGATCTGGCCGGAGCCGCCCCAGTCATGCACGTCCGAGCGCAGGTTGCGCCCCGGCGTGATCGCGATCCGGCGCGCATAGGTGTTGTCCTCGATCAGGCCCGCGCCTGCGCCGGGGACTGAGGAGACGAAGTTGCGCTCCAGCGCCGCGATGCTTGACGGCGTGACGACATAGCTGCCGTCGGCGGCGCGCGTCACGTTGCGCGCGGGAAGGAAGGTCGCCCCGCAGCATTCCTCGTTCTGCCGGGTATAATCGCCGATCAGCAGGATGGAAAGATTGCTCGTCGGCTCATAGTTGAGCTTGCCGCGGATCAGGTAGCGGTCGCGGTTGTTGACCTTGCGGCCGGAGATCACGTCGGTGAGGAAGCCGTCGCGCTTCTGGTACACACCATCCAACCGGAAATCGAGGCCGTCCGTCAGCGGCCCGGTGACACCCGCCGCCAGCCGGTAGAAATTGTAGTTGCCGTAGGTCCCCTCGGCATAGCCGCCGAACTGATCCTTCGGGTTGGCGGTGGTGATATTGATCAGGCCCGACGAGGCGTTGCGGCCGAACAGCGTCCCCTGCGGGCCGCGCAGCACCTCCACGCGCTCAACCGGGCCGAGCTCGGACAAGGCGGTCGCCGCGCGGCTGCGATACACCCCGTCGATAAAGGTCGCGACCGAGGATTCGAGCCCCGGATTCTCGCCCACCGTGCCGATGCCGCGGATGCGCGCGCCGCCCGCGCCCGCCTCGGACGAGGGCGAGGAGACCAGCAGCGATGGCGCGACCTGCGACAGCTGGCGAATATCGGTCGCGCCCGTGTTGCGCAGCGTGTCGGCGGAGATCGCCGACACCGCGACCGGCACGTCGGACAACCGCTCGTTGCGGCGCGTGGCGGTGACGACGATGTCGCCGGCCTGCGCCGCTTCCGGCGCGGCCCCGGCGGGGGTCTCGCCGGTCCGCCCGGTCGGGTTGGGCGTTTCGCTATTCTGTTCGGTCGCGGGCGTCGGCGCGCCCGATTGCCGCGCCTGCGGGTCCACCGCGCCCGCCTGGACGGGCGCATTGCCCGCCGACGCGGGCGGCGTCGCCTGCGCCCATGCCGTGCCCGAACACAAGGCTATCGCGGCCGTCGCCATGCCGGTGATCTTCTTCATCAGTCATCCTCT
The DNA here is from genome assembly GCA_964247225.1 of uncultured Sphingomonas sp. Classification (GTDB taxonomy): domain Bacteria; phylum Pseudomonadota; class Alphaproteobacteria; order Sphingomonadales; family Sphingomonadaceae; genus Sphingomonas. The sequence continues at coordinate 25,923 of CAXTTU010000009.1, forward strand.
CGATACGGACGGTCACGCCGCCTGCTTATTGTTGTTGGTTGTTTGTCGCTCAGCCTCGCCAGGAACCTTCCGCGACGCGTGTCCCCGCGTCGGTGAGCTTCGCTTCCAGCTCCGCCCGGTCGAGCCGGGCGCAATAGGCCGGACGCGCGCGCTCGAACCGCCAGCCTTCGCTAAGCGGTCCCGCGTCGATCACGTCATAGCCGAGATCGTCGAACAGCCCGGCGACGAGCGCCTTGGCCTCCGCGTCATCGCCCGCGATCGGCAACGCGCGCCGGTCGGACGCTCCGGCCGGGCGCGCGTCCGGGATGATGTCGCGCTCGAGGATCGCGTTCCACGCCTTGACCACCTTCGCGCCCGCGAGGTGCCGTTGGACGATCTCGCTGGTGGTGGTCGTCCCCTCGTCGAGTGCGGGAACGGGCTCGTCGCGGCCGGGATAATAGTTGCACGCGTCCATCACGACCTTGCCCGCGAACGGCGCGGGGTCGAGGTCGGCAATCGCATAGAAGGGGATGGCGAGCAGCACGACGTCGCCGAACGCGACCGCGTCCGCGACCGTGCCGATGCCCGCCCGCACCGAAATGGCGGCGCTGGTCAGCGTGCGCGGCCCGCGCGAGTTGCTGAGCATCACCTGGTGCCCGTGCTCCACGGCGAGCTTCGCCACCGCGCGGCCGATAAAGCCCGCACCTACGCAACCGATCTTCATGGTTCTTCTCCTCAGCCCTGGCGCTGAATGGTGATGCCCGCCGCGACATGGTCGAAGCTGTCCGGGGTCAGCCCGGTGTCACGCAGGTCGTTCTTCATGACCTTGCCCGTCGGCGTGCGCGGCAGCACGGGGACGGCGCGGTAATAGCGTGGAACCATGAAACGCGGCATCCGCGCGGCGCAGTGCGCGACCAAAGCGGGCCAGTCGATCGTGGCACCCCGCGTCTCGACCACCGCGAGCACCTCGTCCTCGCCGACATCGGACCGGACCGCGACCGCGGCGGTCTCCGTGATGCCGGGAAAGCCCGTCACCACGCCTTCCAGCTCCATCGACGAGATATTCTCGCCCCGGCGGCGCAGGCGATCCGACGTGCGGTCGAAGAACCAGAAAAACCCGTCCTCGTCTTCCGTCGCCATGTCGCCGGTGTGCCACCACAGCCCGCGTATCCCTTCGAGCGTCTTCTCGGGCTCGCGGAAGTACTCCTTCATCATGATGTTGGGCATGCGCGGGCGATAGACGAGCTCGCCCACTTGGCCCGGCGCGCAGCGGTGGCCGTCCGCGTCGTGCACCTCGATGATCGAGCTCGGCGTCGCCTTGCCCATCGCGCCGATCTTGCGGCCCTCGATGGGGTTGT
>CAXTTU010000010.1:0-27153 GCA_964247225.1 uncultured Sphingomonas sp.
CAACCGCGCGGCCCCGTTCGACGCGGTGCTGGTCGCCGACAGCGGCGCGCTGGCGGCGGCGGCGGCCCCGGCGGTCAAGCGCGCGAGCCCGGCGGCGCATCTGCTAGGCACCGAGCTGTGGAACTCGGAACGCGGCGTGGTGGTACGCCCGCAATTGCAGGGCGCGTGGTTCGCGAGCGTGTCGAACACGCTCTACCGATCATATGTGAGCAAATACCGCGCCCGCTTCGCGACCGATCCGTATCGGCTGTCGAGTCTGGGCTATGACGCGGTGCTGCTGACCGTCCGGATCGCGCAGGACTGGCCGGTGGGGACGCGTTTCCCCGAGGCGCGGCTGCGCGACCGGGGCGGGTTTTCCGGCATCGACGGCGCGTTCCGCTTTGGTCGCGACGGCGTGGCCGAGCGCGCGCTGGAGGTGCAGGAGATACGCGGCGGGACGGGGGTGGTGGTGAGCCCCGCGCCGGCGGGTTTCGACGACCGGTAGCATCAGGCCGGCTCGGGCTCCGTCAGCACCAGCTCGGCGAGGATCGCGTCGAGGAGCAGCGCGCCCGCTTCGGTGACGCGGAGCTGTTCGCCGGTGCACTCTACCAGGCCGTGCTCCGCCAACCGGTCGAGCGCGCGTAAGTCGATCATAGGCTCGCCCCCCGCCAGCGCCTCGATGCGCTTCAGGTCGATGCCCTCCGTCAGCCGCAGGCCCATCAGCAGCGCTTCCGTCGCGCGGGTGCGCTGGGCGAGCGGCTCCTCGCTCTCCAGCCCGTGCCCGTTTCGATCGACCGCGGCGAGCCAGTTCTCCGGCTTCTTTCGCCGCACCGTCGCCAGCCCGCCGCGCCGGCCATGCGCGCCGGGGCCGATCCCGGCATAGTCGCCGTAGCGCCAATAGGTGAGGTTGTGGCGGCTCTCCGCGCCCGGTCGCGCGTGGTTGCTCGTTTCGTAGGCGGGCAGGCCAGCGGCGGCGGTCATCGCGCGGGTCGCCTCCCACAGGTCCGCCGCGTCGTCGCCGTCAGGCAGGGTGAGCCGCCCCGCCGCCGCTTCGGTCGCGAAGCGGGTGCCGGGCTCGACCGTGAGCTGGTAGAGCGACAGATGCTCGGTCCCGAACGCCAGCGCGCGGGCGAGCTCGGCTTCCCACTGGCCAAGCGACTGGCCGGGCCGCGCGGTGATAAGGTCGAACGACACCCGCGCGAACGCGGCCTGCGCGGTGTCGAGCGCCGCCAAGCCCTCCGCCACGTCATGCGCGCGGCCGAGGAAGCGCAGCGCCACGTCGTCGAGTGCCTGCAACCCGAGCGACACCCGGTTCACCCCCGCCGCCGCCAGATCGGCAAACCGCGCCGCCTCGACCGAGGACGGGTTTGCCTCCAGCGTGATCTCGAGATTGGGCGCGACGCGCCAATGTCCCGCCACTGCGTCGAGCAGCGCCGCGACCGTCTCCGGCGGCATCAGCGACGGCGTTCCTCCGCCGAAGAACACCGACCCGACCCGCCGCCCGGGCAACACCGCCGCCTCATGCGCGAGGTCCGTGAGCAACGCCCCCCGCCACCGTGCCTGATCGACGGAGGCGCGGACATGGCTGTTGAAGTCGCAATACGGGCATTTCGAGACGCAGAACGGCCAGTGAATGTAGAGCGCAAGGTCGCTCATCGCGTCACCTCGCCCGCAGCTGAGCGATCGCCTCGCGCGCGATGCTGGCCATCCATGCCTCGACCTCGGGCAGCGGCGCGGTCCAGCCCGCGGCATAAACGGCGATCAGGATCGGCGCGCCGCGCGGGGGCAGCAGCATTCCGAGGTCGACCGCGGCGGCGCGATCATTCGGGCCGTCGCCGGGATCGACGTCGCGTGTGCCGGTACGATGCGCGATTCGCCAGCCCGCCGGCAGCCCGGCGGTAAGCCGCGCCGCGCCGGTGTGGCAGGCGAGCATGCCACGCGACAGCCGGAGCCGCGACGCCTGACTGAGCACATTGCCGAGCAGCAGTCTCTGCAAATTGAGGAGGCTCTGGTCGGCGGTCGTCGTGTCGCGGAGGTCGCCGCGCGGGACTTGGTTGAGCGTCGGCTCGGTGCGGTCGAGCCGGGTGAGGGAGTCGCCAATCGAGCGAAGCCACGCGGTAAGCCCCGCCGGACCGCCGACGCGGGCGAGCAACAGGTTCGCGGCGGCATTGTCGCTCACGGTCAGGATCGCCTCGCATAGCGCCGCGACGGTCAGCACGGCATGGCCCCCGCCCGCCTTCGCCGCCGCCCCGGTCACGGGCGAGGCGGCGAGCAACGCCTCGGGGCCGAACGCCACGCGCGCGTCGAGCCGCTCCGCTCCCTTGTCGACGCGCGCGTAGACGCAGGCGGCGAGCAGCCACTTGAAGCTGGAGCACATCGGCATGCGGGCCGCATTATTTTCGCCGATGAACCGGCCCATCGCCACGTCAATCGCCGCCCAGGAGAGTTCGGTGTGCGGCCCCAGCTTGAGCGCCGAGGCGGATGGGCGCGGCGACGCGGGCACGATCACTGTCGCCCCGATGCCCGCCAGCGTGGCGCGCCGCGTGACCGCGACTGTCACAACACCGCCGCAACCAGCTGCCGGAACGCCTCCGCCCGGTGGCTGCGCGCGTGCTTCTCCTCCGGAGCGAGTTCGGCGTAGCTGCGCGTCTCGCCCAGCGGCACGAACACCGGGTCGTAGCCGAACCCCACATTGCCCCTCGGCGGCCAGGTGAGCGTACCGTCGGCGCGGCCTTCGAAGCTCTCGACATGGCCGTCGGGCCAGGCGAGCGAGAGGACGCAGACGAAATGCGCGTCGCGGCTCGCGTCCGCGCCCTTGGCGGCGAGCGCGTCTTCCACCCGCCGCATCGCCAGCGCCCAGTCGCGACCGGTCGGCGTTTCCGCCCAGTTAGCGGTATAGACGCCCGGGTCGCCGCCCAGCGCCTCGACGCATAAGCCGCTGTCGTCGGCGAGCGCCGGCAGGCCGGACAGGTCGGCGGCGAGCCGCGCCTTCATCTCCGCATTGGCGATGAAGGTGGTCCCGGTCTCCTCCGGCTCGGGCAGGTCGAGCTCCTTCGCGGACACCGGCTCGATGCCGTACGGCCCTAACATCGCGGCGATTTCACGCACCTTGCCCGCATTGTGGCTGGCGATGACGAGCTTGCCGGGGGCAAGCTTGCGGATCGCCTGCGGGCCGGGAAGGTCGAGGCTCACCGAACCGCGCGCTCCTGCGCGGCGAAGATCTCCGCGCAGCCGATGCGCGCGAGACGGAGCAAACGGAGCAGCGCCTCCTCGTCGTACGGCGCGCCCTCCGCGGTCGCCTGCGCCTCGGCGATGTTGCCGTTTTCGAGCAGCACGAAATTGGCGTCCGCATCGGCAGCGGAGTCCTCGGGATAGTCGAGGTCGAGCACCGGCGTTCCCTGATAGATGCCGCACGACACCGCCGCCACCTTCTGCGCGAGCGGGTCGGCGGCGAGCTTGCCCGTCGCCATCAGCGTGTTGACCGCGAGCCGCAGCGCCACCCACGCGCCGCTGATCGACGCGGTGCGGGTGCCGCCGTCCGCCTGGATCACGTCGCAGTCGAGCGTGATCTGCCGCTCGCCGAGCGCCTTCATGTCGGTGACCGCGCGCAGCGAACGCCCGATAAGCCGCTGTATCTCCTGCGTCCGCCCCGACTGCTTCCCCTTTGCCGCCTCGCGCGAACCGCGGGTGTGGGTCGCGCGCGGGAGCATGCCGTATTCCGCCGTCACCCAGCCCTCGCCCTTGCCGCGCAGGAACGGCGGCACGCGCTCCTCGACGCTGGCGGTGACGAGCACCTTGGTATCGCCGAACGCGACCAGGACGGAGCCTTCGGCGTGGCGGGTATAATGCGGCTCGATCGAGATGGGGCGCATCTGGTCGGGCGCGCGGCCGGAGGGGCGCATGGGGAACTCCTGTGGTTTGCTGCTGCCTAGCCGCGCGCTCCCTTCCCGTCACCCCGCTTTCGCGGCGGCGAGCGGCGGGCTACATGACCTTCATGTCGCCCGCTCCCCCGATCAGCGACCTGTCCGACCGCGCGCGCGACATCTTCCGCCGCGTCGTCGACGGCTATCTCGCGAGCGGGCAGCCGGTCGGGTCCAAGACGCTGGCGCAAGCGGGCTTGAGCCTGTCGCCCGCCTCGATTCGCTCGGTGATGGGCGAGCTGGAAGCGCTGGGGCTGCTCGCCGCCCCGCACACCAGCGCCGGGCGGATGCCGACCGAGCGCGGGCTCAGGCTGTTCGTCGACGGCATGATGCAGGCGCTGGAGCCGAGCGCGGAGGAACAGGCCGCAATCGCCTCGCGCGCCGGCAAGGGCTCCGGCCCGGTCGAGGAGGCGATCGCCGCCACCACCGCCGCGCTCAGCGGCCTGTCCGCCTGCGCCGGGCTGGTGATGGTGCCCAAGCGCGAGTTGCGGCTGCGCTCGATCGGCTTCGTGCCGCTGTCGGGGCAGCAGGCGCTCGCGGTGCTGGTCAGCGACGACGGCGCAGTGGAAAACCGGGTTGTCGAGCTGCCCGACGGGCTGACCCCCTCCGCGCTGGTTGAGGCGGGCAATTACATGAGTGCGACGCTGTCCGGCCTGACGCTCGCCGAGGCGCGCGCGCGGATCATCGCGGAGATTGCCGACGGGCGCGCGGCGATCGACGGCGCGGCGCGCGCGCTCGTCGAGGCGGGGCTGGCGGTATGGAGCGAGGATGGCGGGCGGCGCCCGGTGCTGATCGTGCGCGGGCAGGGGCGGCTGATCGACGCGGCCGCGGTCGCCGATCTCGACCGGGTTCGCGACCTGCTCGACGATCTTGAGGGCAAGCAGGACATCGCGCGGCTGCTCGACTCGGCGCGCGCGGGCGACGCGACCCGCATCTTCATCGGCGCGGAGAACAAGCTGTTCGCGCTCTCGGGTTCGTCCGTCATCGCTAAGCCGTTCCGCGGCGCGGACGGGCAGGTGGTGGGCGTGGTCGGCGTGATCGGGCCGACTCGGTTGAACTATGCGCGGGTCGTGCCCATGGTGGATTTCACCGCCGCAACGCTCGCCCGTCTCATGGGTTGAGCGCGCGTGAGCCATTTCCACGGGGAACCCATGACCGATACCGATATTGCCGCCGAGGACCTGCGCACCGAGACCGCCGAGGCCTCGCCCGAACTCGCCGAGCATGACCGCAGCGCCGAGCTGGAAGCCCAGCTTGCCGAAGCGAAGGCGGCGACGATGTATGCGCAGGCCGAGATCCAGAACGTCCGCCGCCGCGCCGAAAAGGAGACGCAGGACGCGCGCGCCTATGCCGTCACCGCGTTCGCGCGCGACATCCTGTCGGTGAGCGACAATCTGGAGCGCGCGCTCGCCGCGATCCCCGCCGAGCTGCGCGGAGACGAGCGGTTCAAGGGGCTGGTCAACGGGCTGGAGGCGACCGGGCGCGAGCTGACCGCGGTGTTCGCGCGCAACGGCATCACCCGCATCGACAGCGCGGGGCAGGTGCTCGACCCCAACAAGCACCAGGCGATGATGGAGCTGCCGAGCGACCAGCCCGCGGGCACGATCGTCCAGGAGATGCAGGCGGGGTACATGATCAAGGACCGGCTGCTCCGTCCCGCGATGGTGGGCGTGGCGAAGGCGAGTTAGGCAGTTTGACGTAATCGCTCGCGATGCCGGGCTAACCGGACCGCGGAAGGGTCGAAGGAGAGGCGATTGACGAGGGTCTGGATGCTGGCGGCGGCAGCGCTGGCGCTAAGCGGGTGCGTGGTCGAGCGGATGGCGGCGCTGAAAGGGCATCCGGTGGCGGAGATGGAGCAACGCTTCGGCCCGCCTGCCAAGGTCGCCGATATCACCGCCGACCAGCGCATCTACACCTGGACCCGTCGCGTCGACCTGAAATCCGCGCCGCCGCCGGTCAGCGTGTTTCAGCCGACCGCGGGCGGGCATTTCTACCGGGTCCAGCATCAATACGCGAAGGGCATGTATTGCGAGTTCCGCGTGCTGGTGCGGCATCGGTCGTCCGACGGCATCTGGGTCGTCAATCGCGTGTACGACCCCGGGATACGCTGCGAATAGTCCGCGCGCTGGAACGGGAGCGCTGCTAGGGCGCGCGGCATGAACGCCAACCTCACCGCCGACCGCCCGACCTTCGTCACGCATCTCGAATGCTCGCTCACCGGCGAGCGATACGCCGCCGACGAGCTGCACGGGCTGTCGCGCGCGGGGCGACCGTTGCTGGTGCGCTATGATCTGGCGGCGGCGGGGCGGGCGCTGACGCGCGACGCAATGGAGGCGCGCGAGACCGACCTGTGGCGGTGGCGCGAGCTGCTGCCGGTGCGGGCCCGCGAGAACATCGTCAGCCTGGGCGAGATCGAGACGCCGCTGGTGCCGATCCCGGCCTCGGCGAACGGCGGCAACGTGCTGGTCAAGGACGAAGGGCGGCTGCCGACCGGATCGTTCAAGGCGCGCGGGCTCGTGATGGCGGTGGCGATGGCCAAGGAGCTCGGCGTCACGCGCATCGCGATGCCGACCAACGGCAATGCGGGCGCGGCGCTGGCGGCCTATTGCAGCCGGGTCGGGATCGAGACGATCGTGTTCTGCCCGGAGGATACGCCCGAGATCAACGTGCGCGAGATCGCGATGCAGGGTGCGCGGGTGTGGCGGGTCAACGGGCTGATCGACGAGTGCGGCGCGATCGTGGGCCGCGGCGCGGCGGAGGGGCGCTGGTTCGACTTCTCGACCTTGAAAGAGCCGTACCGGATCGAGGGCAAGAAAACGATGGGGCTGGAGCTCGCCGCGCAGCTCGGCTGGCGATTGCCCGACGCGATCTTTTACCCAACCGGCGGCGGCACCGGGCTGATCGGCATGTGGAAGGCGTTCGACGAGCTGGAGCGCCTGGGCTGGATCGGACGGGAGCGCCCGCGCATGTACGCGGTGCAGGCGGCGGGCTGCGCGCCGATCGTCAAGGCGTATGAGGCGGGCGAGGAGCATGCGGAGCGCTGGGAGGGCGCGCACACGATCGCCGCGGGCATCCGTGTGCCGCGCGCGGTGGGCGACTTCCTGATCCTGCGCGCAGTGCGCGAGAGCGGCGGTCGCGCGCTGGCGGTGACGGACGCGGAGATCGAGGCGGCGGTGAGCGACTGCGCGCGCCGCGACGGCCTGCTGATGTGTCCCGAAGGCGGCGCAACGCTGGCTGCGTACCGGAGGGCGCGCGGGCAAGGGCTGGTGAACGAAGGCGACCGCTGCGTGTTGTTCAACTGCGCGACGGGGCTGAAATACCCGATGCCCGCGGCGGACGGGTGGCTGGACAAGGGTGGGGTGATTGATTTGGGGACGCTCTAGGATCAGCACGAAACATTGTCAGCGCCGCATCTTTTCGAGACTCTCCTCAGCTGTAGAAACTATCAGACTCATGACTTCGGTAACAAGCGCTCCAAAGTCGGTGCTTTGATCCGAACGTGTGACTAACCTATCTATTGCACCTTCCGCGTGAGCCATTAGCTCGTTCAGCTTGCTTCTAGGATCCTGAGTGTCTTTGCTGATTTCTGCAGCAAGCGCTGCACTCGCTATCGCCAACGCCATACTATAAGCTGAGTTGCGCTCCACTAGCTTGCTTATCTGCTCTACAACGGTCCTTATCCCGTTCTGACCTTGTCCAAGTTCGTCGGTTCTGGCCTGAAGGGCCGATAACCAACCTGACACTGTTTCGAAACCCTTTATGCTCGCATCCAGACTGCTTTCCAGAATCTCCAGCCGTCTCTCTATATTTGCTCCCCTACTCGCCATAATCCCTCCTGCTTCGGTTGTTCACGTTACCAGAAGACAACTCATTTTCGAGTATCGACCGGGCTTGGGCGATTCTGCCGGTGGTGAGCGGACGCCGGACTTGCCCCGCGGCCATTAGCGCGCGTCCAAACGCTGCCGCGAGGACCACGCAACATCCAGCAATGCGTGAGCAAGGATCGCCGCGACCACGATCCCGACCGGGACGGCATAGGTCTGCCACGCGGTGAGCGGGGGTGCGTCGGACCGACGATCACCCGCGATCGCTCCATAGAAGTACATGGACACCAGCAACCAGTAGCCCAGGCTCATGACCGCACGACCCACGGCAATGATGAACCCTGTAAGCCTGTTGCTCATCCCGTTTGGCCCTGCTGCGTCGTAGCTAGACTAACATGCAGATGGCGGCGTGGAAATCACGTCATAATGAGGCAGAGTAAGCGCGCTCGCACACCTGATCAGCGCGCCGGTACGCGCTCCAGCACGAGATACGGCACGACCCCGGGCACGAACCGGTCGCGTTCGACGTCTCCAAAGAATGGCGGCGCGTGGTCGCCATAGAGGACGACCCGGTCGGGCGGAACCGGGGCACGTCGGATCGCCGCGCCCAGTTCCGCGAGCGAGCCCCGCATCTTGGCTGCGTATCGGCAGATCGTCGGCGTACCGCTGATGCCCGCGGGGCAGGCGGGTTCGACCGAGTCCGGGATCGGCAGGTGCGTGTCGACCGTCATGACGTGAACGAAGCGCGGCCGCCCGTCGAACAGCGCCAGCGCGCGCGCGAACACCCGCTCGTCGCACGCGGCCCCGAACGCGGTGTCGGGACACGCGACCACGCGCGGGTCGTCGCGTTTCAGGTCATCGAAGAACCAGCTGCGCCGGAAGCCCATCGCCGGGTACACGGCCGCGCGGTCATAGATGCCGCCGCCGTTGCCGTGCAGCGCGTCAGTCTCATACCCCCGCGCGGCGAGGCGGGCGGGCAGGCAGTCGCGGCGTAATCGGGGGAAGATAGCGGTGCCGTTGACCTCACCCGCCAGTCGTACGCCGCAAAGCTCGCGCATCTCGCCCGGGAGCGTCATGCCGTGGAACTGGTGGGTGCCGTTCACCGCCAGCCGATACTGCCCCGCGAGGCGCGCGAGCAGTGGGCCGAGCAGCGTGCGGCGCTCTTCGGCACCGCGCAGATAGCCGAGCGACTCGACGCCCACCGACAGGATCTGCCGCGGCGCGTCGGCGGCGCGGGGCAGCTCGCCCGCGAGCGTCGCACCCGGGAACGGTGTCAGTCTGGCCGTATCCGCCCGCCGGATCAGATCATCCTTGAGCGCGGACAGGCTCGACATCGCGAGGATATTAACGCCCGAGCTGGTGCCGTTGACCCGGTTCTCCCCCATGGAGAAGTCCAGACCGGCGAGGATGAACAGCAGGATGGTCAGCGGCCACAACCGAAATGGCCGGGTCGAGCGCATCGCCAGCGGCACGCTCGCCAGCAGCGCCGCGAGGATCACCGCGAACACCGCCGGCCAGATCGCCCGCCACGGCAGGTCCCGTGGCGCGTGCAGGAAGTCGAGCAGCGCGTTCGGCCCCCAGCCGAACCGGCGCGCGACGATCCCCAGCACATCGCCGGCGATCACCACCAACGCGATCAGGAAGGTGCCCGCGGACCGCAGCGGACGCGGGAACCGGTATCTGCTCGCCATCCACAGGAACACGGGCGCGAGCGCGTAGCCTATGTCGAACAGTGTATGGTCGCCGGACGCGTGGCTGATGGTGCTTCGGACGAAGTTGACGGCGAAGAAATAGAGTGGCGCGAGCAGCAGGATTTCGAACCGCGCCAGGCGGTAACGGAACGACACTCAAAGGGCCTCGGCGTGATGGGACGCGGGCCGTCCCATGCCGAACCGTCTGATCTACAGCAATAAGAATGTAATCGTCGCGCCGGGGCGGAGCGGGGAGAGCGTAGCGGACCAGGGCTCGAGCGTTGGCCTCACTTCGGTGCCGGCGCGCCCGCATCCAGCACGGTCGCATCCTGCAATATGCGCTCGCCGTCGGCGAAGGTGAAGGTGAGGGTGAGCTTGCCGCCCGGCTTCACCGTCGGGTTAAGGTCGATCAGCATGACGTGCCGCCCGCCCGGCGTGAACGGGATTGTGCTTGCGGCGGGCACGGGCATGGAGGCGACCGGCTTCATCGCCTGCGCCATGCTTTCATGTAGCTCGCTCCTGATCGCGACATCGGTGCTCACCGCGATCAGAGTCGCGTCGGTCTTGCCTCCGTGTAGCGTGAAGTACGCTGCCCCCGGCTGTGTCCGCACGGCCGGGAGGCGCACCCATGCGTGATCGACATACAGCTCCTTGGGCCGGGAACACGCCGCCAGCGCCAGCGCGGGCAAGAGCAGGGCGGCGAGGCGCATGGTCGTTCCTTTTCGGGGCTGAAGCGACCGATTTCCTATGCGCCCCGCAATCTTGCGGCAAGCGGAGGCCCGCCTATATCGCGGCAGTAACCTGAGTTTCGTTGCCGTAACGGGATGAGGCTCGTGTCTGTTCAATTCGTGAGGGGCTTCACGCAATCATGGCCAAAGTAATCGGTATCGACCTCGGCACCACCAACAGCTGCGTGTCGGTGATGGAGGGCGGCAAGCCCAAGGTGATCGAGAACACGGAGGGCGCGCGCACCACGCCGTCGATCGTCGCCTTCGCCAAGGACGGTGAGCGGCTGGTCGGCCAGCCCGCCAAGCGCCAGGCCGTCACCAACGGCGACAACACCATCTTCGCGGTCAAGCGGCTGATCGGTCGGCGCTTCGACGATCCGGTGACCAAGAAGGACACCGAGCTGGTTCCTTACAAGATCGCGCGCGGGCCGAATGGCGACGCGTGGGTCCATGCGGGCGGCAAGGATTACAGCCCTTCGCAGATCAGCGCCTTCACGCTCCAGAAGATGAAGGAAACCGCCGAGGCCTATCTCGGCGAGACGGTGACGCAGGCAGTCATCACCGTCCCCGCTTACTTTAACGACGCGCAGCGCCAGGCAACCAAGGACGCCGGGCAGATCGCGGGCCTCGAAGTGCTGCGCATCATCAACGAGCCGACCGCGGCCGCGCTCGCTTATGGGCTGGAGAAGCAGGACGGCAAGACGATCGCGGTCTATGACCTCGGCGGCGGCACGTTCGACATCTCGGTGCTCGAGATCGGCGACGGCGTGTTCGAGGTGAAGGCGACCAACGGCGACACTTTCCTCGGCGGCGAGGATTTCGACTCCAAGATCGTCCAGTATCTCGCCGACGGGTTCAAGAAGGAGGAGGGCATCGACCTCACCAAGGACAAGCTCGCGCTCCAGCGGCTGAAGGAAGCCGCCGAAAAGGCGAAGATCGAGCTGTCCTCCGCGCAGTCGACCGAGGTCAACCTCCCCTTCATCACCGCCGACCAGAACGGGCCGAAGCATCTGGTGCGCCAGATCACGCGCGCGGACCTTGAGCGACTGGTTGAGGACCTGATCAACCGCACGCTGGAGCCGTGCCGCAAGGCACTGGCGGACGCGGGCGTCAAGGCGGGCGACATCGCCGAGGTGGTGCTGGTCGGCGGCATGACGCGGATGCCGCGCGTGCGCGACGTGGTGAAGAGCTTCTTCGGCAAGGACCCGCACACCGGCGTCAACCCCGACGAGGTGGTCGCGATGGGCGCGGCGATCCAGGCGGGCGTGCTGCAGGGCGACGTCAAGGACGTGCTGCTGCTCGACGTGACCCCGCTGTCGCTGGGTATCGAGACGCTGGGCGGCGTGTTCACGCGCATGATCGACCGCAACACGACGATCCCGACCAAGAAGGCGCAGACCTACTCGACCGCCGACGACAATCAAGGCGCGGTGACGATCCGCGTGTTCCAGGGCGAGCGCGAGATGGCGGCGGACAACAAGCTGCTCGGCCAGTTCGACCTGGTCGGCATCCCGCCCGCGCCGCGCGGTGTGCCGCAGATCGAGGTCACGTTCGACATCGACGCCAACGGCCTCGTTAATGTGTCCGCCAAGGACAAGGGCACGGGCAAGGAGCAGCAGATCCGCATCCAGGCTTCGGGCGGGCTGTCCGACAACGACATCGAGCAGATGGTGCGCGACGCGGAGAAGTTCGCCGACGAGGACAAGAAGCGCCGCGCCGGGGCGGAGGCGAAGAACAACGCCGAGTCGCTGATCCACTCCACCGAGCGTCAGCTCGCGGACAATGGCGACAAGGTCGACGCGTCGTTGAAGTCGGAGATCGAGGCGGCGGTGGCCGAGGCCAAGTCGGCGGTGGAGAGCGGCGACGCGGACCGCATGACCGAGAAGTCTCAGGCGCTCGCGCAGGTGGCGATGAAGCTCGGCCAGGCGATCTATGAGAAGCAGGCGCAAGCCGATGCTTCGCCCACCGGCGGCGCGGCGCAGGGCGGCGAGGCCGGGCACGGTGACGACGTGGTCGATGCCGAGTTCTCGGAAGTCGACGAGAAGTAAGCAGGAGGTGATGTGCCTTGTCCTTCGAGACGGGCCTTCGCCTTCGCTCAGTCCCTCCTCAGGACGAACGTTATCTAATCCGTTCGTCCTGAGGAGCCGCTGAGCTTGTCGAAGCGGTGTCTCGAAGGACCGGATACCAAGAGGGCCGCATGAGCACCCAGATCGACTATTACGAGCTGCTCGAATGCGAGCGCGGCGCGGATGACGCGACCATCAAGACGTCGTACCGCAAGCTGGCGATGAAGTTTCATCCGGACCGAAACGCGGGCTGCAAGGACTCCGAGGCCAAGTTCAAGGCGGTGAGCGAGGCCTATGAGGTATTGAAGGACCCGCAGAAGCGCGCTGCCTATGACCGTTATGGTCACGCCGCGTTCCAGCAGGGCGGCGGCGGCGGCGCGCAGGACTTCGGCGGTTTCTCCGACATCTTCGAATCCGTGTTTGGCGAGTTCATGGGCGGGCGGCAGGGCGGCGGCGGGCGTCCGCAGCGGCGCGGTGCGGACCTGCGCTATGATCTGGAGATCACGCTGGAGGATGCGTATCATGGCACCTCGACCGAGGTGACGGTGGACGTGTCCGCGCCGTGCGACACCTGCCACGGCTCGGGTGCGCGGCCCGGCACCAGCGCCAAGACATGCAAGACCTGCGCTGGGCACGGCAAGGTACGCGCGCAGCAGGGCTTTTTCGTCGTCGAGCGCGCCTGCCCGGTCTGCCACGGTTCGGGCGAGGTGATCGCCGACCCATGCCCGGACTGCCGCGGCGACGGGCGCGTCGAGAAAACCAAGACGCTGCCGATCAACGTGCCGCCCGGTGTCGACGAGGGAACGCGCATCCGCATGGCGGGCGAGGGCGAGGCGGGCGCGCGCGGCGCCCCGCCGGGCGACCTCTACATCTTCCTTCACGTCAAACGCCACGCGCTGTTCGAGCGCGAGGGCACGACCCTGTTCGCGCGCGCGCCGATCAGCTTCACCACCGCCGCGCTCGGTGGCGCACTTGCCATTCCGGGGCTCGACGGGCGGACGCATGAGATCAGGATCCCGGCGGGCATCCAGTCGGGACGGCAGCTGAAGCAGCGCGGCGCGGGGATGCCCGTGTTACAAGGCCGCGGCACGGGCGACCTCGTTATACAGATCGAGGTTGAGACCCCGACCAAGCTCTCCACCCGCCAGCGCGAGCTGCTGGAGATGTTCCGCGAAACCGAGACGGGCGACGAATGCCCGCAGAGCAAGGGCTTTTTCACCAAGCTCAAGGGCGTGTTCGCGGGCGAGTGAGCGCGGCTTTCCGGTGTGGAAAGTTATCGCTTGACGACTCGGAAAATGACCGGCTACTCTTTCCACATTGGAAAGGGGAATACCGATGACCGACACATGGAATGATCCCGCCGAGGCGCTTGCCGCCGTCCGGCTCGGGCGCGAGCAAGTGCTGGCAGCGTGCGACTGCCCGCCGTCGCGCCACCTTGCCTTCGCGGCAGTGATGAGAAGCTATGTGGCAGCGCCCGCATTGCCCTTGGTGTTCCGCATGGCGGCGCTCGCAACGCTGATGCTTGCGGTGGTGCTGATCATCCGGTGGGACCGGCGGCGGACGGGTATGTTCGTCAACGGTTATCGCAAGGGACGGACGCGCAAGGTGACGTTGGCGATGCTGGCCGTGGTCCTACCCTTGTACCTGCTCGGAAGCTGGTTGTCGGACATGCACGGGCTCGCCTGGCCGTCGCTGGTGATGGGCGCGGTCGCGGCCGTCCTCGCCTATGCGGGCAGCCACTGGTGGACGCGGGTGTTTCGCCGCGAGATGCTGGCGGCGTGAGCAGCGGGTTCGATCAGGTCATCCACCCGCCCACGCGGTTGCAGCTCATGGCGATGCTGGCGGAGGTGCAGGACGCGGAGTTCGCGCTGCTGCGCTCGGCGACGGGGGTCAGCGACTCGGTTCTGTCCAAGCACCTCGCCGCGCTGGCGGAGGCGGGCTATGTTTCGCTTCGCAAGGCAACGACAGGCGGCCGGGTACGGACCTGGGCGGCGGCGACGCGCGCCGGGCGGGCGGCGTTCCGCGCACATGTTGCGGCGTTGCGGTCGCTGGTGGAGGTCGCCGACCGGATGGCGGCGGAGTGATGCCCCCGCCCTGACCCGCCCTCTCGTGGGAGAGGGCGGTGTGGGCTGGGCTTAGAAGGCGATGATCGCCTCGACCGCCAGCACGATCGTCGCGACGGCGAACAGGCCGCTCGTCAGCGTTTCGAAACTGCGCATTTCGGTCTCCATATCGGCGTGATTGCCGACGGGCCGGAGATGGCCCTTGCTGCACCGCAACGCAATTTTATTGCTCGCCTTCGCAGTTGCAGCATTTGCAGCTCTGTGGCTTGACGGCGACACAGGTGCCGCGTTTGGGCCACAGCTGTTGAGCGCGGTTAAGCCATTCCGAACACCCGCTCAAAAACGGTGTCGACGTGCTTCAAGTGATAGCCAAGGTCGAACTCGGCCTCGATCTGCTCCGGGCTGAGCGCGGCGGCGACCTCCGGGTCCGCTTTCAGAAGCTCCGCTAGCGACAGCATGCCGTCGCTTTCCCACACACGCATCGCGTTGCGCTGCACGAGGCGGTACGCGTCCTCGCGCGTCACCCCCGCCTGCGTCAGCGCAAGCAGCACCCGTTGCGAATGGACCAGCCCGCCCATCCGGTCGAGATTGCGCTGCATCCGCTCGGGGTAGACGAGCAGCTTGTCGATCACCCCCGTCAGCCGCGCGAGCGCGAAATCGAGCGTGATTGTCGCGTCGGGGCCGATGTAACGCTCCACCGACGAATGGCTGATGTCGCGTTCATGCCACAGCGCGACATTCTCCAGCGCGGGCGTGACATAGCCGCGTACCATCCGCGCGAGCCCGGTGAGGTTCTCGGTCAGCACCGGATTTCGCTTGTGCGGCATCGCGGACGAGCCCTTCTGCCCGGGGCTGAAATACTCCTCCGCCTCCAGCACTTCGGTACGTTGCAGGTGGCGCACCTCGGTCGCGAGCCGCTCGACCGACCCGGCGATCACGCCCAGCGTCGCGAAGAACATCGCGTGGCGGTCGCGCGGGATCACCTGCGTCGAAACGGGCTCGGGGGTGAGGCCGAGCTTGGCGGCGACATGCGCCTCGACCGCCGGGTCGATGTTCGCGAAGGTGCCCACCGCGCCCGAGATCGCGCAGGTGGCAATGTCTGCCCGCGCCGCGATCAGCCGCGCTTTCGCGCGGGCGAACTCGGCATGGGCATAGGCGAGCTTGAGCCCGAACGTCACCGGCTCGGCATGGATGCCGTGGCTGCGACCGATCGTCGGTGTCAGCTTGTGCTCGCGCGCGCGGCGTTCGAGCACCGCGAGCAGCGCGTCGAGATCGGCGACGAGCAGGTCGGCGGCGTCGCGCAATTGCACCGCGAGGCAGGTGTCGAGCACGTCGGAGGAGGTCATCCCCTGATGCATGAACCGCGCCTCCGGCCCGACCTGCTCGGTGACCCAGGTCAGGAAGGCGATCACGTCATGCTTGGTGACCGCCTCGATCGCGTCGATTGCGGCGACGTCGATTGCCGGGCTCGTCGCCCACCAGCGCCATAGCGCCTCTGCCGCCTCGCGCGGGACCACGCCCAGGTCGGCGAGCGCGTCGGTCGCGTGCGCCTCGATCTCGAACCAGATGCGGTAACGGGTCTCCGCCGACCAGATCGCGGTCATGGCGGGGCGGGAATAGCGGGGGATCATGCGACGGGGTTCTACAGCCGTCATCGGAGGAAGGCACCCCGCTTCCGCAGTCTGCGGTGCAAAAGCGTGGCGCAAAAGGCACCGTCGGCCAAGCCGATCAACGCGGACATCTTTTGACTATCAGGGTCCATGGGGCCGAGTAGGCCAAAGGCAGCAGGACCCAGTAGCAATCCAAGCGCGCCACCAAAAGCAGCCCACCAAGTAATCCTCCGGAAGGTCCGTACCGTTTTTCCAAGCCCGAGAAGGAGTCCGGATACCGCTAAACTGGCCGGGAAAGCCTCCATAACCGCAGGGACGATTGTAAATGGGAGAGTAATGATAGGAGCGGCCATGAGTGCAGCGAGGTCGCCCGGCCAACTAACAATCGGTGGAGCCGACAAACCGAACTGGCGTACATGTTCAAGGTACTCGACCGAAAACATTAGAAGCACGAACACTGGCCCCGATAAGATCGCGACGACCAGATTGGCACCGATGAAGCCGGACGCCGCAACGCCGGTCCGGGGCGGTTCGTCCAGACTGTCCGTCAAATCAGCCCCTTCGCCCTGAGGCTCACATGCCCCTGCGCGCCCATGATGAGGTGGTCGTGGACCGCGATGCCGAGCGGCTTGCCCGCGGCGGCGATCGTGCGGGTGAGGTCGATGTCGGCGCGGCTCGGCGAGGGGTCGCCGCTCGGGTGGTTGTGGACCAGGATCAGCGCCGCGGAACCGAGATCCAGCGCGCGGCGGATCACCTCGCGCACCTGAACGGGCGCTTCGTCGATCGTGCCTTCGCCCATCACCTCGTCGCGGATCAGCATGTTTTTGGTGTTGAGATGGAGCACCCGCACGCGCTCGATCGCGTGGTGGGCCATGTCCGCGCGCAGGTAATCGAGCAGCGCCTGCCAGTTGCTCAGCACCGGGCGCGCGGTCGTTTCCGCTTGCAGCATTCTGAGCGCGCAGGCGGCGACAACCCGGATCGCGGCGGCGCTCGTCTCGCCCATCCCGGGCTGGCGCGCGAGTGCCTCCGCATCGGCGGCGAACAGCGCACCGATACCGCCGAACTCACGCAGCAGCGCCTTGGCGAGCGGCTTGGTGTCGCGGCGCGGGATCGCGGTCATCAGCAGATATTCGACCAGCTCATGGTCGAGCAGCGCCTCGCCGCCGCGCTTGGCCAGCAGGCGACCGCGCAGCCGGCCGCGGTGGCCCGCAAGGTCGGCGGTGGGATCGGCGTCGGCCATTGCCGTGGAGCGTAACGGGGGCAGGACGGCATTGCCAGCCCGCCAAGGTTGACTCGGACCCCCACGCTTCCTAAACGCCCCTCAGCGCCGGGCCGACGGTCCGCGCCGGTCGCCCGCGTGGCGGCTTTTTGTTATTCTTGCCCAGTGGACGATGTTGGCCGACCCCCGCCACAGCGATGACCTTGACAGCCGCATCGCCGCCGCGCGTGCGGCGGAGAGCGCGCGTGTCACGGGCGCGCCGCGTCCGCCCGCCAAGGGCTATGCGCAGGGGTCGCGCGTGCTTGCCGAGCTGATCGGCGCGCCGCTCGGCGGTGGGTTGATCGGCTGGGTGCTCGACCGCTGGCTGGGTACGTCGCCCTGGATCATGCTTACGCTGCTGGTGCTCGCCACGGCGGCGGCGTTCCGCAACATCTACCGCATCTCGCAGGAGCGCGCCGAATGAGCCGCGCCCGCCCGCACTCGAGGAGCCGCTGATGGCCGCCGGCCGTATCGACCCCATGGAGCAGTTCCACGTCGCGCCGCTGTTCGGCCGACCGTTGAACCTGTTCGGGTACGACATCTCGTTCACCAACTCGGCGCTGTTCATGCTGGTGGTGTTCGTGCTGCTCGCGGTGTTCGTGTCGGGCGGGCTCAAGCGCCAGCTGATCCCCGGTCGCTGGCAGGTCGCGGTCGAGGACGCGGTGGCGTTCATCGACAACATGATGCGCGTGAACATCGGCCCGGAGGGCAAGAAGTTCGCGCCCTACATCTTCTCGCTGTTCTTCTTCATCCTGTTCGCCAACTTCGTCGGCGTGATGCCGCTGGCGATCCTGCCCGGCTTCCACACCTTTGCAGTGACGAGCCATATCACCGTCACGGCGGTGCTGGCGTTCGTGTCGTTCCTGATCGTGCTGTTGGTCGGCTTCGCGCGGCACGGGTTCCGCTTCTTCTCCTTGTTCGTGCCGCATGGTGCTCCGGGCTGGCTGATGCCCGTCATCATCCCGGTCGAGTTCGTGTCGTTCATGGTGCGCCCGTTCAGCCTCGGCTTGCGATTGTTCGTCGCGATGACCGCGGGGCACATCCTGCTCGAAGTGTTCGGCAGCTTCGTGGTGCAGGGCTTCGCCAGCCACGGGCCGCTTGGCTTCGTCGTCGGCGTGCTGAGCTTCATCATGATCGTCGGCGTCAGCGCGCTGGAGCTGCTGGTTTGCGCCATCCAGGCCTATGTGTTCGCGCTGCTCACCTCCTTGTACCTGCACGACGCGGTTCACCTTCACTAATCTTCAAAGGGAGTTTCACATGACGGATCTTGGCGCGGAATATATCGGTGCGGGCCTGGCCGCGATCGGCATCGGCCTCGCGGCGCTCGGCGTCGGCAACGTGTTCGGCTCGTTCCTCGAAGGCGCGCTGCGCAATCCGGGCGCGGCGGACGGGCAGCAGGGTCGGTTGTTCATCGGCTTCGCGGCGTCGGAGCTGCTGGGCCTGATCGCGTTCGTGGTCGCGATCCTGATCCTGTTCGTCGTCAAGCGCTAACGCGGCGGACCCGGACCGATGCCGCAATTAGACCAGATCGGCCAGATCTACGCGTCGCAGCTGTTCTGGCTCGCGATCGTCTTCGCGCTGATCTATTTCGGCATCGGCAAGGCGATGGTGCCCCGGATCGAGCGGACGATCGACGATCGCGCCGCGCGGATCGCGGGGGACCTCGCCGCCGCCGAACAGGCGCGCGCGGCGGCGCAGGCGGCGGACGAGCATTATCATTCGGGGCTGGAGTCGGCGCGCGCCGAAGCGCACCGGCTCGCCGCCGATGCGCAGGCGCGTTCGGCGGCGGCGACCGAAGGCAAGGTCAAGGCGGGCGATGCCGCGACCGAGGCCGAACTCGACCGGGCGACCGCGCGGATCGAGGGTGCCAAGCGCGCCGCGCTGGCGGGGATCGAGGCGGCGACGGTCGACGCGGTGGAGGCGATCGTCGCCAAGCTGTCGGGCGTGTCGGTCGACCGCGCGACCGCCCAGCGCAAGGTGCAGGCGGAGCTGGCAGGTGGCTGAGACAGTAGGGACGATCGCCACCACCGGCGCGACCGAAGTTCACGCCGAGCCCTCGGTGCTCGGCATCACCGCGGCGGGGTTCGTCGCGTTGTCCATGCTGGTCGTGTTCGCGATTATGCTGTGGGCGCGGGTGCCCAAGCTGATCGCGGGGGTGCTCGACAAGCGCATCGCCACGATCCGGCGCGAACTGGACGACGCTTCGCGACTGCGCGCGGAAGCGGAAGCGATGCTGGTCGCCGCGCGCGAGCGTAGCGCGGTCAGCGAGGGCGACGCCGCCGCGATCGTCACGCACGCTCAGGCCGAGGCGCAGGCGATGCTCGCCAAGGCGCAGGTCGACGCGGAGGAGCTGGTCCGCCGCCGTGCTGCGATGGCCGAGGACAAGATCGGTGCCGCCGAACGCACCGCCGTGGCGGAGGTGCGCGCGCGCGCCGCCGAGGCCGCGACCCGCGCGGCGGGCGCGATCATCGCCGAGCGTCACGGCGCGGAGGCCGACCGCGCGCTGATTGACCGCAGCATCGCCGGGCTCGGCCGCGCGCACTGACATTCCGGCGGCGGTGATCGAGCCCGAATACTGCCGGACGATGGCCGAGGTCCGCGCGGGCGTCGACGCGCTCGACGAGGCGCTGGTCACCCTGCTCGCCCGCCGGTTCCGCTACATGGACGCCGCCGCCCGGATCAAATCCGAGCGGGTTCAGGTGAGGGACGAGGCGCGCAAGGCGGCGGTGATTGCCCATGCGCGGACAGTGGCTGCGCGGGAGGGTGTGCCCGACAGGCTTGTCGCCGAGCTGTACGAGCGGCTTGTCGAAGCGTCGATCGCCTACGAGCTGGACCGCTGGGACGAACGCTGACCTGACCTGCCGCTGTTGCGGAAGCAGGAGCTCTAGCCCCGTGACTCTCCCGCGCCTACATCGTTAAGCATGTCTTCCTACGGCCCGCCGACCCGGTTTCACGAAGAGCAAGCCACCTTCACCATCCGCGGCAGCGACACGCCCGACCTTGACGCGGGCGTAGCCGCCATCCGTAACGTGCTGAAAACATTGCCCGCCGCGCCCGGCGTGTACCGGATGCAGGACGCCAAGGGCGACGTGCTCTATGTCGGCAAAGCGCGCGCGCTCAAGAACCGCGTGGCGAACTACACGAACGTCAACGGCCTGACCCAGCGGCTCCGGCGCATGGTGTCGCAGACACGGTCGATGACGATCGTCACCACCAACAACGAGGCGGAGGCGCTGCTGCTCGAGGCGCAGCTGATCAAACGCTACCGCCCGGCCTACAACGTGCTGCTGCGCGACGATAAGAGCTTCCCGTTCATCCTGTTGCGCGGCGACCAGCAGTTTCCGCGCATCCAGAAGCATCGCGGCGCGCGGCGGGCGAAGGGCGACTATTACGGCCCGTTCGCCAGCGCGGGGTCGGTCAACAACACGCTCAATGCGTTGCAGAAGTTATTCTTACTCCGCTCCTGCACCGACGGCTTTTTCAAGACGCGCGACCGACCGTGCCTGCTCTACCAGATCAAGCGTTGTTCCGCCCCGTGCGTCGGGCGGATCGACGAGGGGGGCTATGCCGAGCTGGTGAGCGACGCCAAGCAGTTCCTGGCGGGCAAGGCGACCGACGTGCAGGCCAAGCTGGGCAAGCAGATGGAGGCGGCGGCGGAGGCGATGGACTTCGAACTGGCTGCGCTGCTGCGCGACCGGCTCAAGGCGCTCACGTTCGTGCAGGGGACGCAGTTCATCAATGCGGAGGGCGTCGGCGACGCGGACATTTTCGCGATGGCGTGCAAGGAAGGCGTGATCGGCATCCAGGCGTTCTTCATCCGCGGCGGGCAGAATTGGGGGCATCGCAGCTTCTTCCCAAGCCATGTCAACGACGTGCCGGAAGACGAGGTGATGACGGCATTCCTCACGCAATTCTACGAGGAGGTTTCGCCCGCCCGCACCGTGTTTGTTGATCGCGAGCTGCCCGAAGCGGCGCTGCTTGCCGAAGCATTTGCGGAACAGGCGGGGCGCAAGGTCGAGCTGTCGGTGCCGCAGCGGGGCACGCGCCGTCGCCTGCTCGATCAGGCGAAGCGCAACGCGGAGGAGGCGCTCGACCGGCGGCTGGCCGAGTCGACCACGCAGGCGAAGCTGCTCCGCGAGGTGGCCGAGCTGTTCGACCTGCCCGAGCCGCCCGACCGGATCGAGGTATATGACAATAGCCACATCCAGGGCACCAACGCGCTCGGCGCGATGGTGGTCGCCGGGCCCGAGGGCTTCCGCAAGGGGCAGTATCGCAAGTTCAACATCAAGGGCAACGAAGCGGCGACCAACGACGATTTCGGCATGATGCGCGAGGTGTTCCGCCGTCGCTTCGCGCGCCAGCTGGACGAGGCTCCCGACCGTGACGACGCGACTTGGCCCGACCTGGTGCTGATCGACGGCGGGCGCGGGCAGCTCAACGCAGCACGCGCGGTGCTGGAGGACCTCGGCATCGAGGATGTGCCGCTGGTCGGCGTCGCCAAGGGGCCGCACCACGGGCGCGAGGGGCGCGAGGTGTTCCACCTGCTCGACGGGCGCGAGTTCCAGCTGCCGGTCAACGCGCCCGTGCTGTTCTACCTCCAGCGGCTGCGCGACGAGGTTCACCGCTTCGCGATCGGCGCGCATCGCGAGAAGCGCGCCAAGGCGATGGGCGCGAGCCCGCTCGACGAGGTGCCGGGCATCGGCCCCGCGCGGAAAAAGGCGCTGTTGATGCACTTCGGCACGGGCAGGGCGGTGCGGAATGCGAGCCTGGAGGATCTGCAAAAGGCTCCGGGCGTGAGCGCTTCCGTCGCGCGGCAGGTGTACGACTTCTATCATGCGAGGTGACCGAAGCTCCTCCCCGTTCACGGGGAGGTGGCGCGGCGCAGCCGCGTCGGAGGGGGGCTGGCCGTGTAAATACTCGCCGAACCCCCTCCACCACGCCGCTTCGCGTCGCGGTTCCCCTCCCCGTGAACGGGCAGGAGCTTAGGTCCCATGCATCTCGCCGCGCCCGCGATTGTCCTCTCCACCCGCGCGCATGGCGAGCATGGGCTGATCGTCCGCGCGCTGACGCAAGCGGACGGCGTACAGCCCGGCTATGTGCGCGGCGGGCGGTCGCGGCGGCTGCGGCCGGTGCTGCAACCGGGCAACACGGTGTTGGGCGACTGGCGCGCGCGGACGGCGGAGCAGCTCGCGGCGCTGACGGTGGAGCTGGTCGCCAGCCGCGCGCCGTTATGGGCGGAGCCGTTGCCTGCCGCCGCGATCGAGTGGGCGACCGCGCTGACCGCCGCCGCTTTGCCCGAGGCGCAGCCCTATCCGCCGCTATATGCGGCGCTGGGCGGCGTGCTGGACGCGATCGAGGCGGCTCCGGCGGCGCGGGGCTGGGCGGCGGCGCTGGTGCGGTATGAGCTGTTGCTGCTCGGCGAACTCGGTTTTGGGCTCGATCTGGAGCGGTGCGTGGTGAACGGGGGGGAGGACGACCTCGCATTCGTGAGCCCGAAGAGCGGCGGCGCGGTGAGCCGGGCGGCGGCGGCGGGCTATGAGGAGCGGCTGTTCGCGCAGCCCTCGTTCCTCCGCAAGGGCGGCAAAGCGGAATGGCCCGACATCCTGGCGGCGTTCAGGATCACCGAACATTTCCTGTCGCGCGATATCCTTACCGATCGCCGCGCCGAACCGCTCGCCGCGCGCGAGCGGCTGATTGAACGGCTGAAACGCGCGAGCGCCTAGCGCGCGCCGGGCCTTGCGGGATCGGCTCCGCTTCCCCTACGCCCGGCACGAGGGCGAGAGGTGGATCGTGACGCGGCTGATTGCATTGCTCCCCGGCGACGGGATCGGGCCGGAGGTGGTGGCGGAGGCGCGGCGGGTTCTCGACGCGCTCGGGCTCGACCTCGCTTTCGAGGAGGCCCCGGTCGGCGGGGCGGCATATCTCGCGAGCGGGCATCCGCTGCCGCCCGCGACGCTGGCGCTCGCCGCCCGTGCGGACGCGATCCTGTTCGGGGCGGTGGGGGACCCGCGCTTTGACGGGCTCGAGCGCGCGTTGAGGCCCGAGCAGGCGATTCTCGGCCTGCGTCGCGAGCTGGGCCTGTTCGCCAATCTCCGCCCCGCGCGGCTGTTCGTGGGGCTGGAGGACGCCTCCGCGCTCCGGCCCGAAGTGGCGCGGCGGATCGACATGGTGATCGTCCGCGAGCTGACCGGCGATGTGTATTTCGGAGAAAAGGGGCGCCGCGCGACCGACGCGGGCCTGCGGCAGGGCTATGACGTCATGGCCTATGACGAGGCGGAGGTCGCGCGCATCGCGCGGGTGGCGTTCGGCATGGCGTCGCGCCGCAAGCGGGTGCTGCACTCGATCGACAAGGCGAACGTGCTCGAAACGTCGCAGCTGTGGCGCGACGTGGTGAACGAGGTCGCGCGCGACTTCCCCGATGTCGCGGTCACGCATATGTACGTGGACAACGCGGCGATGCAGCTGGTGCGCGACCCGGGCCAGTTCGATGTGGTCGTCACCGGCAATCTGTTCGGCGACATCCTCTCCGACCAGGCGAGCATGTGCGCGGGCTCGATCGGGATGCTGCCCTCGGCCTCCTTACACGCGTGGGAAGGGGATACGGGGCTGTACGAGCCCATCCACGGCTCCGCGCCCGACATCGCCGGGCAGGGCAGGGCAAACCCGTGCGCGGCGATCCTGTCGGCGGCGATGATGCTGCGGCACTCGCTGGGCGAGCCGGAAGCGGCGGCGCGGGTCGAGGCGGCGGTGGCGCAGGCGATTGGGAGCGGCGCGCGGACGGCGGACCTTGGCGGCGCGCTCTCGACCGCGGCGATGGGCGCCGCGGTGCTGGCCGCACTATGACGGGGGCGCTCGAGCTCGCGGTCGTCATCCCGACCTTCAACGAGCTGGCGAACGTGCCGCTGATCGTCGGGAAGCTCGACGCGGCGCTGGCGGGCATCGTGTGGGAGGCGATCTTCGTCGACGATAACAGCCCCGACGGCACGGCCGACGCCGCGCGCGAGATCGGCGCGCGCGACCCGCGGGTGCGCGTGATCCAGCGGATCGGGCGGCGCGGGCTATCCTCCGCGTGTATCGAGGGAATGCTGGCGACCGCCGCGCCCGTCGTGGCGGTGATCGACGGCGACCTCCAGCATGACGAGCGCGTCCTCCCCGACATGCTGCGCGCGTTGCAGGGGGAAGCGGCGCTCGATGTCGCGATCGGCTCTAGGTTCGTCGCTGGCGGCGGCACGGGCGAGTGGGACAGCGACCGTGTCGCCAAGTCCGCCTTCGCCACCCGGCTGTCGCGCCGCGTGCTGCAGGCGGACGTGACCGATCCGATGAGCGGATTTTTCGCGATCCGCACGGCGATCGTGCGCGAGCTTGCGCCGCATCTGAACGCGATCGGGTTTAAGATCCTGCTCGACCTGATGACCGGCAGCCCGCGCCCGCTGCGTTTCGTCGAGCTGCCCTACACGTTCCGCACCCGGCAGGCGGGGGAAAGCAAGCTCGATCACGTCGTCGCAATGGAGTATCTCATCGCGCTGTACGATCGCATGTTCGGCAACGTCGTCCCGGTCCGGTTCGCGATGTTCGCGGGGATCGGCGCGTTGGGGGCGGCGGTGCATTTTCTGGTACTGATACCGTTGTTCGCGGCGTTTCACGGGTCATCGACACTGGATGCTTTCCGGGCGGCGACGATCGTCGCCACGGCGGCGGCGATGACGTTCAATTTCTTCGTCAACAACGCGCTGACGTACCGCGACGCGCGGCTGAAAGGCGGACGGGCGCTGCTGGGTGGGTGGGTCAGCTTTTGCCTGGTCTGCGCGGTGGGGGCGGTCGCGGATGTAGGCGTGGCGGTGTTCCTCAACAGCACGCGCGGCGGTATCGCGCTCCCCGCGCTGGCGGGGATCGCGGTGGGGGCGGTGTGGAACTACGCGCTGAGCTCGCGTTTCGTGTGGGGGCGGTATTAGGGCCAGCTACTGAACCACATCCAGCGCTGGAACGACTGCGCGCCGGCGAGCGGCGTCGCCGACAGGATCGGGTAGAACCAGGCGAACAGCATTGCGAGGAGGATCAGGTACGCCTCGTCCCAACCCTTGAGCCGCCCGCGCCCGAACCGCGCCCAGGCTCCCGCGATCGGCAGCGCGAGCAGGATGCTCGACGGGTAGTAATAGGAGAAGAAGCCGAGCGATTTGGGAATCACCGCCCAGACCGCGAGGCTCGCGACCCACAGCAAAGCGACGGCGGTGAACCGGGCATCGCGGTCGCGCCGCCCCGCCCAGAGGCACAGCGGCACCGCGACCAGCCCGCTCCACAACACCGCGGGGTTGCCGAGCATCAGCACGCCGCGCTGCGCCCCGTCGACGCGCTCGTACAAATACCAGATCGGGCGAAGGTCGAGCGGCCAAGTCCACCAGACGGATTGATAGGTATGCGCCGGAAGCACCTGCGTTTGCTCGCGAAACATCATCGCTTGGTACGGGAGCAGCGTGCCCAGCGTCAGCGGCTGGTCGGCGTAGAAGAACGCGGGCGCGAAGGTGACGAAATAGGCAAGCGCCGCCACGACCCCGAGCGAGAGCAGGGCGGGGAGGGCGGGCAGGCCCGGCCAGTGGCGCTGCCCCCTGCCGCCCAGCGCCGCCGCGAGCCCGTGAATGTCGCGCGAACGCACCCACAGGAACGCCGCGCCCGCGAAGCCGATGTACGGCAACGCCGCCCACTTGCACGCCGTCGCCAGCCCCAGCAACGCTGCGCCAAGCAGCCAGCGTCGCCACGCTGCCCCCGCGCTCCCCGCCCGCATCGACCAGAGCAACGCGGCGATGCCGAGAACCGAGAACGCGGCCATGAAACCGTCGAGCATCGCAATCCGCGCCTGCACGAACACGGTGAAATCGAGCAGCGTCACCGCCGCCGCGATCGCCGCCGTGCGCGCGCGGCCCCAGATCAGCCAGGCTATCGCGAATACGCCGGTCACGACCGCGCTCGCCGCCAGTGTCGACATCACCCGCCAGCCGAAGCTGTTATCCCCGAACAGCCACATGCCCAGCGCGATCAGCTCCTTGCCCAGCAGCGGATGCTCGGTGTTGCGCGCCCCCGCCAGCGTCAACAGCACCCGCGCGGCGGGGACGTAGTGTATCTCGTCGAACACCAGCTTGTGCGGCGTGGCGACGCGGAACAGGAACAACGCCTCGGCCAACACGCCAAAGGCGAGCGCGAGCGGCAGGGGGCGGCGGAACGGGGGCATCGGCAGCGCCTCCCTTGCAGGGCGGCGCGCGGAAAGGCAAAGCGCCAGACCATGAAGCGCAACACCGGGCAGGACCGCTCGATCACCCAGCATTGGCGGCCCGCGACCCGCGCCGTTCGCGGCGGCACCGCACGGTCGGAGTTCGGGGAAACCTCCGAGGCGATCTTCCTCACCTCCGGCTATTCGTATGATCGAGCGGAGGACGCCGCCGCGCGGTTCGCGGGCGAGCAGGCGGGGATGACTTATTCGCGGCTGCAAAACCCGACGGTGGAGATGCTGGAACACCGCATCGCGCTGCTGGAGGGCGCGGAGGCGTGCCGTGCGACCGCGAGCGGGATGGCGGCGATGACCGCGGTGCTGCTCTGCCAGCTGTCCGCGGGCGACCACATGGTCGGCGGACGCGCGGCGTTCGGTTCGTGCCGCTGGCTGACCGACACGCTGCTCCCCCGCTTCGGCGTCGAGACGACGGTGGTCGACGCGCGCGACCCGCAGGCGTTCGCCGACGCGATCCGGCCCAACACCAAGGTGTTCTTCTTCGAGACCCCCGCCAACCCGACGATGGACGTCATCGACCTCAAGGCGGTATGCGACCTCGCCCGCGCACACGGCATCACGACGGTGGTCGACAACGCGTTCGCGACGCCGGCGCTGCAACGCCCGATGGAGTGGGGCGCGGACGTCACCGCCTATAGCGCGACCAAGATGATGGACGGGCAGGGGCGCGTGCTCGCGGGCGCGGTGTGCGGGACGGAGGACTTCATCACCAACACGCTGCTGCCGTTCACGCGCAA
>CAXTTU010000011.1:0-26922 GCA_964247225.1 uncultured Sphingomonas sp.
CCGCGAGGGAGCCGCACCGGATCGCGTTCTATCTCTATGACTTGGCTGCCGCTTTTCACGCGCTGTGGAACCAGGGCAATGACGATCCCGCCCGGCGTTTCCTCCGCGAGGACGATGCGGAGCTCAGCGCCGCGCGTCTGTTCTTGGCGGGGGCGATCGGGCAGGTTATCCGTAACGGGCTGTCGATCATGGGCGTCGCGGCGGTCGAGGAGCTGAACTGAGTCATGGCGGACGAGATGCACCTGCGGCACGAAGACCGGCTGCCCTGGCTTGAAACCGTCGAGCCCGAGCGCCCGCAGCGCGGCGGCGCGGGGCGGGTGATCCTGCTGGTGCTGCTCGCTCTGCTGTTGCTGATGGCGATCGTCTGGGCGGTGACGCGCGTCGGCCACCATGACGCGGCGGCGACCGACGCGAGCGGCGGGCTGATCGCGGCGCAGGGCGGCGACTACAAGATCAAGCCCGATGATCCCGGCGGGCTCAAGGTGGCGGGCGAGGGCGACAGCGCGATCGCGACCAGCACCGGCAACGGGCAGGGCGCGGCGCGGATCGACTCGCGCCAGATGCCGGAAACGCCGATTGCGGTCAGCCGGCCGCACCCGGTCGCGACCCCCGTTCATGGCGGGACTAGCGTGACGGCGGCGGTGCCGGGCAAAGGGGGCAAGCTCGCCGCCGCCGCCCCGGTGGTCGCGCCGCACGCAAGCGTTCCGGGCGCGGGCACGGGCGGGTCGCTGGTGCAGCTCGGCGCGTTCCCGACCGAGGCCAAGGCGAACGCGGCATGGGCGGCGCTCGCCAAGCGGTTCAGCTACCTCGCCCCGCTCGGCAAGGCGGTGCAGCCCGCCGAGGTCAATGGTCGCCAGGTATTCCGCCTGCGCGTCTTTGCGGGCAGCGCGAACGCGGCGGCAGACCTCGCGGGCAAGCTCAAGGTTGCGGGCGAGGATTGTTTCGTCACCGGATGACGTACGCGCAAGGCGCGGTATAGCGGCGGCATGAAGCCCGTCATCTTCGGTCTCGCCGGTCCCGCGCTCGCTCCCGACGAGCGCGCCTTCTTTGCCGAGGCGGAGCCCGTCGGGTTCATCCTGTTCGGGCGCAATGTCGAGACGCGCGCGCAGCTTCGCGCGCTGACCGACTCGCTGCGGGACCTGACCGGGCGCGCGGACCTGCCGATCCTGATCGACCAGGAGGGCGGTCCGGTCGCTCGGCTACGCCCGCCCGAATGGCCCAGCTTCCCCGCCGGGCCCGCGTTCGACCGGCTGTACGACGTCGCGCCGATGTCCGCGATCCAGGCCGCCCGCGCGAACGGGCAGGCGCTGGGGCTGATGCTGCGCGGGGTGGGCATCACCGTGAACTGCGCGCCGCTGCTCGATGTGGTGCAGCCCGACACTACCGGCGCGATCGCGACGCGCGCTTATGGGACAGACCCGATGCGCGTCGCCGCGCTCGGTCGCGCGATGCTGGAGGGACTGGCGGCGGGGGGCGTGGTCGGGGTCGTCAAGCACATGCCCGGGCACGGGCGGGCGCGGGTCGACTCGCATCTGTCGCTCCCCCGCGTGACCGCGAGCGCGGCGGAGATGGAGGTCGACCTCGAGCCGTTTCGCACGCTCAATCAGGCGCCTATGGGCATGACCTCGCATATCGTCTTTGATTGCTGGGACACCGAGCGGCCTGCGACGCTGTCGCCGGTGATCGTCGAGGAGGTCATCCGCGACCGCATCGGTTTCGACGGGCTGCTCCTGACCGACGACATCGACATGAAGGCGCTGTCCGGCAGCCCCGCCGACAAGGCGGCGGGGGCGATCGCGGCGGGGTGCGATGTGGTGCTCGACTGCTGGGCGCGGATGGGCGAGATGCGCGCGATTGCGGAGCGGCTGGACGACATGGCCCCGCGCGGCGTCGAGCGACTCACCCGTGCGATGGCGAGCGTCGGCGAGCCTGAGGGCGAGTTCGACGCGTCGGTCGCGCGCCGCGACGCGTTCCTCGCGCTCGGGTGATGCAATCGCGGTGGCAAAGTCGCGCCCACGCGCCTAGATAGCGGTGGAAGCAAGGAGACAAGTCATGGGTAGTTTCGGCCCGATGCACTGGATCATTTTCGCGATCGTGCTGGTGCTGGTGCTCGGCGGCGGCCGGTTCTCCAACATGATGGGCGACGTCGCTAAGGGCGTGAAGCAGTTCAAGAAGGGCATGGCCGAGGATGACGACGCGGTCGTCAAGCGTGACCCCGCCCGCATCGAGACGCGCGGCGCGGTGGAGCCGGTCATCAACCGCGAGACCGTGGTGACGCGCGACGGCGAGAAACTCCGCGAAGAGCGCTGACGCGCACGCACGGAGGCTCGCCGGTGTTCGAACCGCAAGAATTGCTGGTACTCGGGGTGGTGGCCATCCTGGTCATCCCGCCCAAGGACCTGCCGCGCGCGATGCGCGTCGCCGGGCATTGGGTGGGCAAGGCGCGCGGCGTCGCGCGACAGTTCCGCTCGGGTTTCGACGAGATAATCCGCGAGTCGGAGCTGGCCGAGATGGAAAAGCGCTGGGCGGCGGAGAATGAGCGCATCCTGCGCGAGCACCCGTTCCAGACGCACGAGGACATGACCGGCGCGCCGGTGACGGTGGAGGGGCCGGTGGTCGAGCCCGCGCCCGACCACATGCCCGCGCCGGCCCCCGACAAGGCGAACTCGTGAGCGACGAGCTCGACGACAGCCGCGCGCCGCTGCTCGAACATCTTGTCGAGCTGCGGCGGCGATTGTTGTTCAGCCTCGTCGCGTTCGCGCTGTGCTTCGTCATGTGTCTGTATTTCGCGGAAGACATTTTCGGCCTGCTGGTTCAGCCGCTCGTGCGCGCGGGCCAGAAGAAGGTCTATTTCACCGCGCTGTTCGAGGCCTTTTTCGTGCAGATCAAGGTGGCGCTGTTCGCGGGCGGGATGCTCGCCTTTCCGGTGATCTCGAACCAGCTGTGGCAGTTCGTCGCGCCGGGGCTTTACCGCAAGGAGCGGCGGGCGCTGCTCCCGTTCCTGCTCATGACGCCCGTGCTGTTCGCGATGGGCGCGGCGATGGCCTATTTCGTCGCGATCCCCGCGGCGCTTCGCTTCCTGCTCAGTTATCAGCGCCCGGTGGGCGGCATCTCGCAGGAGGCGCTGCCGGCGGTGGGGAATTATCTGTCGCTGGTGATGCAGTTCCTGTTCGCGTTCGGGATCGCGTTCCTGTTGCCGGTGCTGCTGATGCTGCTGGAGCGCGCGGGCATCGTGACCCGCAAGCAGCTGGCGGGGGCGCGGCGCTATGCGATCATCGGTTGTTTCGGCGTCGCGCTGGTGCTGGCGCCGCCCGATGCGGGGTCGATGATCCTGCTCGCGGTGCCCTTGTGCATCCTCTACGAGGCGGCGCTGATCGGCATCTGGTTCACGGAGCGGCGGCGCGCGAAGGATACGAGCGGCGCGGTGGTGAGCGCGGAATAACGCGCATCACCGCCGCCGCGCGGTTCACATCCGCCAGACACGTTAAAGGCCCGAAAGCGTCACCAGGGGGGAGGGGGTGAGCGCCTTCGGGCCTATGTCGTGGACCGCGAGAGCGGGGGGGGGGTAGCTCTGTCGCCGCGGTCCGAAGCTGATAACGGAGCGGGTGCCGGGCGGTTCCGCGGCCGCGCGAAAAAAACTTGAGCCGCTCAATCCCGGCCCACCACCGCGATCGCGATCTCGTACGCGCCGGCCAGCGGATCGTGGTGGAGCTTGGAGCGGAGCTGGCGCGCCAGCCCCTCCAGCACGCGTCCGTAACGCTGCGCCACCGCCGTCTTGAGCGCGTCGTCGTCGCGCAGCGCTCGTGCGGAAACGCGCAGAACGGCGCGGGACGGGTCGTCCGCGGGCTTCACCGAGATGCGCAATTGCGGTGCGGGCTCGACCGCCATCGCCAGCTCGACCATCTCCGTCACCAGGAACGCGACCGCGACGCCGACATCCTGATTGACGAGGAACGGATCGATGTCGAGCGTGATGCCGAGCTGCGCCGCGTCGTCGGGCGCGGTCGCGCGGATGTTGGAGGCGAGCTCGCCCAGCATCGAGCGGAGCGACAAACCGCGACTGACCTCGGCTTCCGCGAAGTGATTGCGATGCACCACCGCCAGCGCGTCGACCCGGCGCTGGATCGTCGCATAGGCCTGCGCCGCGCCGTCGCCGGCCGACCCGCGCGAATGGATGTTGATCAGGCTGGAGATCACCTGGAGGTTGTTCTTGACGCGGTGATGGACCTCGCGGGTCAGCTTGGTCTGGCGGACCAATCCTTCGGCGAGCCCCGCCTCGTGCGCCGCCACCGTGCGGCTGATCGCGCGGAAGGTCTCACTTAGATCGCGTATCTCTTGGGCCGGGACGGCGCGGGTGTCCTCCGGGTCGATCACGTCGCCGGGATGATAGCTGCTGACGCTCGCGCGCAACCGGCGCAGCGGGCGGATCAACAGCGCATCGACGACGAACCAGCCGATCGCCGCCGCCGCGGCCCACATCAGCAGCGGGAGCGACAGCGCGACCAGCACCGCCCAGGTGATCGGCGCGCTGTGGATCTGCATCTCATATTGCAGGTCGTCGATGCCGAGCGGGACGCGCACGGTGTCGCTTCTCGCCATCACCTGCTGGTCGGCGAGGATGATCGGCGACGCGACCTCCCGCTGGATCAGTGTCGAGTTGAAGCGCGGTCCCGTCCCGCCTGCACGACTCGCGCGCGCAAGGAAGGTTTGCGGGAACAGCGCCGCGCCGGTCGTGTGACCGGGCCCGCTCGACGTGCCGAGCACCAGCCCTTGGTCCGGCAACAGCACGGCCGCAAAGCCATCGGGGCCGGTAGGACGACGGAGGCGGGACAGTTCCGGAAACCGCTCGCCGCACAACACCTGCCCGTGTGCGTCGCGAATGGCGAAGCGTGCGCCTTGCGGGATCTCCTGCGCGAAGACGCCCGCCGCCCGCGCGCAGGTCGGCGCATCGGCGGGGTCGCGATCGAGCGCGGCGGCGGCACGCTGCAGGGCGCTCATGTCGCCGACCAGATCGAGCGCGAGCGCGTGGCCGCTCTCCGCCGCCGCGATCCGCAGCCGCGCGCGATTGTCCTCCGCCAGTGTGCGGGTGGTCTCCCAGGTCGCCAGCATCGCGATCAACGCCAACGGAAGCAGCGCCAGCGAGAGCGAGGCGAACAGCTTGGCCCCTGTCGGCCATTGCGAGACCGCGGCCTGCCACGACGACCGGACCCGTGCCGGAACGCCGCCGTCATCGCCAGGCAAGCGCGTCAGTCCAGCTTGCCGAGCAGGTCGAGCATCTCGTCGGGTATCTGCTCATCGATCGTTTTTTGATACACCGACCGCAACGCCGCGCCCGTGTCGCGGTCGGGCGGCGATTCCTTGCCGGGGCGGTCGGACGATCGGGGATTGTGCCGAGGATTGAGATTGTCGTCCGGCAACGCCGTCCCCCTGATCGAGCCCGCCGGAACGGGTGCGGAGCCGCTCGCCGCGACAAGATCGCGTTGTTCGCCCGCTACCATCTAACGGGCGGGAAACCAAAACCGGCTCTGGAGGTTCCTTGCCGTCTGCACAAAGTTTTCGGTCGGCCCGGTATGGGGCACGGGCGGCGAAACGATTTGCAATTCGGAAGCGCTCGCCCGCAAAGGGCTGGCGGAATCACCTGGAGTTTTCACCCGCCATGTCGCTTGGACAGCAACTCGCGCCGCATCTGCCCTTCCTGCGACGCTATGGCCGCGCGCTGACGGGCAGTCAGCGAGAGGGGGACAAATATGTTCGCGCGACGCTGGAGGCGATCGTCGCCGCGCCCGCCGAGTTCCCGCGCGACCGGGATCCGCGCCTGGGTCTGTACCGGATGTTTCAGGGGATCTGGTCGTCGACCAACGCGGACGACGACCTGATCGTCCCCGATGATGCGGAGGGCAAGGAAACGCTGGCGCGCGCGCGGCTGGCGCGAATGACCCCCTTGTCGCGCCAGGCGTTGCTCTTGACCGCGATGGAAGGCTTTTCGCCCGAGGACACGGCGTATCTGATCGAGGTGGACACGGTGGAGGTGGAAAAGCTGGTGGCCGACGCGCTGCATGAAATCGAGGAGCAGACGCGCGCGCGGGTGCTGATCATCGAGGACGAGCCGATCATCGCGATGGACATCGAGACCATCGTCCGCGACCTCGGCCATGAGGTGACGGGGGTCGCGGTGACGCGCGACGAGGCGGTGGCGCTGGCGATGGAGGACCGGCCGGGGCTGGTGCTCGCCGACATCCAGCTCGCCGACGACAGTTCGGGCATTGACGCGGTGAAGGACATCCTCGCCGAGTTCGAAGTGCCGGTGATCTTCATCACTGCGTTCCCCGAGCGGCTCCTCACCGGCGAGCGGCCCGAGCCAACATTCCTAATCACCAAGCCGTTCGGGCGCGCGACGGTCAAGGCGGCGATCAGCCAGGCGCTGTTCTTCGACCAGAGCACCGTGCCCGCCTGAGCGCGGAGCCAATTCATCGCTAAGAGGTTGATTGCCGCATGGCCGACAAAGACAAGCCGATCCACGTCAACACCGACCAGGCGCGCGCGGGCGCGACGCCTGGAATGACGCGCTATATCCTGGGCGCGTCCTTGATCCTCATCATTGCGATCTTCGCCTATCTCGTCATCCACGGCGTTTGAGCGCCGACGCTGGCAATCGCGGAACCCGCGCCTATCTTGGCGCGGATCAGCGCCTCGGCGCGGGAAACGGGGTGTGCAGTTTCGATGACCCAAGCCGTGGCCGAGGACACCGGTATCGTCGCGCCGGTGGAGCATGTCTCGCTCTCCGACCCCGAGTTCAAGCAACAGCTGGGACAAGTGATCCCGCACCTGCGCGCGTTCGGTCGCTCGCTGTCGGGCAGTCGCGATCTCGCCGACGATCTGGTGCAGGAGACGCTGCTCAAGGCATGGGCCGCGCGCAAGCGGTTTCAGGCGGGCACCAACATGCGCGCATGGACCTTCATCATCCTGCGCAACCTGTATCTCTCACAGATGCGGCGCGCGCGGTTCAAGGGCGAGTGGGACGACCTTGTCGCCGACCGGCTGCTCGCCGCGCCTGCCAGCCAGGACCGGCATGTCGAGCTCGGCGACATGCAGCGCGCGCTGCTCCACTTGCCGCAACCGCAGCGCGAGGCGCTGATCCTGGTCGGGGCGGGCGGGTTCGCCTATGAAGAGGCGGCGGAGATTTGCGGTGTCGCGGTCGGCACGATCAAGAGCCGGGTGGCGCGCGGGCGCGTCGCGCTGGAGACGATCCTGAGCGAAGGGTCGCTGCCCTCGCGGCGCGAGCATCTGACCGACACGTCCCGAACCGCGCTCGACACGATCATGGGCGAGGTCGACGAACTCAGCCGCGACCGGTGACGTTTTTCAGCGCCGCGTGTCGAGCGCGGTGAGCGAGCGGGCGAAATGATCGGGCAGCGCCAGATCGGGCGCGAACGCGCGGCGAAGCGCGTTGCCGATCGCGTCGCTAGGGCACGGACGGCGCACGACCGTGCCCTCGCCGGGATTGGCCTGTAGTGGTTCGGTGATGCGCCTAACCTTTGTCATACGCCTAAAAACGACCATGTTCACACATGGTTGCCATTGTTTCACCTGTGTTATCTTCTGACCCGCGCGGGCGTGGCGTGACGTCCATAGCCGACGCGGTGGCGCGGGCGCGGGCGTATTCGCCATTCCTCGCGGTGCTGCTTGAGCGCGAGCGGGACCTTGCCGGTGAACTCGCGGACGGTCGCGTCGAAATTGCGACGGCGCTGGCGGTCGAAGCCGACCTGCCCGTCGCGCGGCGGTTGCGGGTGCAGCGGCGGCGGCTCGCGCTGACGGTGGCGATCGGCGACCTCGCGGGGGTGCTCGACCTGACCGCGGTGACGCGCGCGCTCACCGATTTCGCCGACCATGCGCTCGACGGGGCGATCACCGCCGCCATCGCCGAGCGCACCTCGGGCGAACCACCGCGCGGGTTTGCCGCGATCGCGCTCGGCAAGCAAGGGAGCCACGAACTCAATTATTCGTCCGACATCGACCCGATCTTCCTCGTCGACCCCGCCACCTTTCCCCACCGCGCGCGCGAAACGGCGGAGGAGGCGGCGGTACGGGTCGGGCGGCGGGTCGTCGAGCTGCTGAGCGCGCGTGATGCGGACGGCTATGTGCTTCGCGTCGATCTCCGCCTGCGCCCCTCGCCCGAGGTGACGCCGATCGTGCTGCCGGTCGGGGCGGCGATCAGTTATTATGAGTCGGAGGCGCTGGCGTGGGAGCGCGCCGCGTTCATCCGCGCGCGCGCGGCGGCGGGGGATGTGACGCTGGGGCGGCGGTTCCTCGGCGCGATCCGGCCGTTCGTGTGGCGGCGCGGGCTCGACTTCGGTGCGGTGCGTGAGCTGCGCGAGATGTCGCGCCGCATCCGCGATCACCACTCCAAGGGGCAGGCGTTCGGCCCAGGCTATGACCTAAAGCGCGGGCGCGGCGGCATTCGCGAGGTGGAGTTTTTCGCGCAAATCCACCAACTGATCCATGGCGGGCGCGACCCCAGCTTGCGCGCGCCCGCGACGCGCGACGCGCTCGCCCGGCTGGCGGGGGCGGGGTGGATCGGCGCGGACGAGGCGTCGGCGCTGACCGAGGCCTACACGCTGCTGCGCACGATCGAGCATCGCGTGCAGATGATCGACGACCGGCAAACGCATGTCCTGCCCGAGGGCGAGGCGCTCGACCGGGTCGCGCGGCTGCATGGGGTCGCGGACGGCCCGGCATTGCTCGACCTGCTCCGTGCGCCGGTCACGCGGGTCGGACGCACCTACGATTCGCTCGAACCCGAGGGCGCGCCTGGACTGCCGCAACGTGGCGAGGCGCTGGCGTCGGCGCTGGTCGCCGCCGGCTTCGATGCGGATGCCGGGCGGACCGTGGAGCGGTGGCGCGCGGGAGCGTATCCCGCGCTGAAGGGCGCGAGCGCGCGCGAGGCGCTGGAGGCGGTGCTGCCATCGCTCGTCGCTGCCCTCGGCGGTGGAGCCTCGCCGGGGCAGGCGTTGGCGCGGTTTGATGCGATGCTCGAACGACTGCCGAGCGCAATCAATATCTTCCGCCTGCTGGAAGCGCGTCCGCCGCTCGCCAAGCTGCTGGCGGAGCTGCTCAGCCATGCCGGGCCGCTCGCCGACGATCTGGCACGCCGCCCCGCTCTGCTCGACGGGCTGATCGACGCCACCGTGCTTGCCCCGGTCGGCGGCGTGCCCGCGCTTGCCGCGGAGATGGTGGCGGGGGAGGCGGGCGACGACTATCAGGCGCGGCTCGACCGGGTGCGGCAGGTCGTGGGCGAGAAGCGATTCGCGCTCGGCGCGCAGATCGTCGCGGGGACGGCGGACCCGCTCGACGTTGCGGGCGGCTATGCGCGGGTGGCGGAAGCGGCAATCGAAACGCTGGCGGCGGCTGCGGTGGCCGAGTTCGCGTGCGCGCATGGCCGCGTGCCGGGCAGCGAGCTGGTGATCCTCGCCTTTGGCCGGATGGGCGGGGCGGCGATGACGCACGCGTCCGACCTCGACCTGGTCTACCTGTTCACCGGCGCGTTCACCGCGCAGTCGGACGGCGCGCGCGCGCTGGGGGCGACGCTCTACTACAACCGGCTGGCGAGCCGGGTGACCGCGGCGCTGTCGGTGGCAACGGCCGCGGGGCCGCTCTACCCGGTCGATACGAGGCTCCGGCCCTCGGGCGCGGAGGGGCCGATGGTGGTGTCGGTCGCGTCCTGGGCGCAGTACCTCAGAACCGAGGCATGGACGTGGGAGCATATGGCGCTGTGCCGCGCGCGCGCGGTGTTCGGCTCGGCGGCGGCGCGCGCGGAGGTGGAGGCGGTGCGCGTGGCGGTGCTCGGCGGCGACCGACCGCCCCGCGACGTTCCCGCCGAGGCGCGCGCGATGCGGGCGGAGATGGCGCGGCACAAGCCGCCGCGCGGGACGCTCGACGCGAAACTGCTCCCCGGTGGGCTCGTGGATCTGGAGTTCGCGGTGCATGTCGCGCAGCTCGTTCATCGGACCGCGTTCGCCCCGAACCTCGCGCGCGCCATCGAGCAGCTTGGGGAGCTGATGCCGCCCGGCGCGCTGGCGGCGCACGATTTATTGACGCGGATGCTCGTCACCCTGCGGCTGCTCGCACCCGATGCGGAGTCGCCGCCGCCCGCGACCCGCGCGGTGATCGCGCGCGCGCTGGGCGTCGCCGACTGGGACGTGGTGGTTGCCCGGTTCGCGGCGACGCGGCAGGAGGTGGAGCAGATCTGGGGAGCCGCGCGATGAACCTGCCTGACCTGATGCTGACCGGGCCCGATGGCGCGCCGCTGCCGCTTGCCTCGTTTCGGGGCGCGCCGCTGGTGCTCTATTTCTACCCCAAGGACGACACCTCGGGCTGCACGCGTGAGGCGCAGGACTTCTCCGCGCTCGCCCCCGACTTCGCCGCCGCGGGCGTGCGGGTGCTCGGCGTAAGCAAGGACAGCCCGGCGACGCACGCCAAGTTCATGGCGAAGTATGATCTCGCCGTCCCGCTCGCGACCGACGCGGACGGTACTGTGCTGGAGGCGTTCGGGGCCTGGGTCGAAAAGAGCATGTACGGGCGCAGATATATGGGGGTCGACCGCTCGACCTTCCTGTTCGACGCTGATGGTGCGCTGTCTCGCGAGTGGCGCAAGGTCAGGGTGCCCGGTCATGCGGCGGAGGTGCTGGCGGCGGCGCAGGCGTTAACCCGCTGATTCGCAGGCGGGACGGTCGCTCAACCCGGCGGGATACAACAGCTCACCGCGCGCATGTCCCGGCTCAACGCGGGCCGCGTAGAATCACCTTGCCGCGTTAACCCTTGCCGGGCCAAGTGAATGCGTCCGAAACGCGGCGCGTTGAGGGCGACAAAACGGGTTGCGGCGCGGTTGGTTCCGGCCGGCGAGGGTGGGGTTCGAATGGCGATTTCGACTAACGCGCGCGGCGCGGTTCGTTGCGCGCTGGCGGTGGCCGCGATCTTGGTCGGCGGCGTCGCCCATGCGGCTCCCGCGCCGGGCGAGGGCGGTTCCGGCCCGATGCTGGCCAGTTCGGCCGCGGGCGCGAGCCAGGCGATCGTCGCGGCGGGCACGGTCAGCACCGCCGAGATCGCCGCCGAGCTGCAGATGCGCTCCGCTTTCAACAGCTGGAAACAGGCCGATGGCGGCCAGCAGTTCAGCCACGCTATTTCCATTCCCTCCGTCCGCCCGGTCGACACGCTTCGCTTCACCAGCAATTTCGGCATCCGTTCCGACCCGTTCACCGGCGGCGCGCGGATGCATGCCGGGGTCGATATCCCCGGCCCGGTCGGCACCCCCGTCTACGCCACGGCGGACGGCACGGTCGATCGCGCCGAACGCGCGGGCGGCTATGGCAACCTGGTCGAGATCGACCATGGCAAGGGCATCCAGACCCGCTACGGCCACCTGTCGCGCTTTCTCGTTGCGCCGGGCACGCATGTGACGCGCGGGCAGCTCATTGCGCTGATGGGCTCGACCGGGCGCTCGACCGGCCCGCATCTGCACTATGAGGTGCGGATGGATGGCCATGCGGTCAATCCTGCGCCGTTCCTGACCACGGGCGATTACCTCCTTGCGGCGCATTCGGCGGCAGTGACGGCGGTGCCCGTGTCGTTAAGCGGACCGGCTCCGCAGGATTGAGCGCAGGCCGCACGCGCCTAGCGAAGCTAGAAGCGAGACGGCCAAGCTCGGCCAGCGGGTCGCGCTAGCGAGCCCGTCTGACGTCACGGCGCGGCTTTGCCGCGACGAAAGCCCGCGGAAGAGCGGACCCGCCGCGTGTTGCCCCCCGCACCCACACCGCCTATCTCCCCCACATGGCCACCCTCGCCCCCGATATCATCCTAACCCCCTCCGCCGCGCGCCGCGTTGCGGCGGTCGCGGCCAAGCAGGGCAAGCCTGCGATCCTGCGCTTGTCGGTCGAGGGCGGAGGCTGTTCCGGCTTCCAGTACCGGTTCGGGTTCGCGGACGCGCCCGACGTTGACGACATTCTCGCCGAGACGGACGGAGTGCGGCTGGTGGTCGACCCGATCAGCCTCGACCTCGTCCGTGGTTGCGCCGTCGATTATGTCGAGTCGCTTGGCGGCGCGACGTTCCGCGTGGAAAACCCGCAGGCTGCGAGCGGTTGCGGCTGCGGTTCGAGCTTCGCGGTCTAGCTTGACGCCGCGC
The DNA here is from genome assembly GCA_964247225.1 of uncultured Sphingomonas sp. Lineage (GTDB taxonomy): Bacteria > Pseudomonadota > Alphaproteobacteria > Sphingomonadales > Sphingomonadaceae > Sphingomonas. The sequence continues at coordinate 12,176 of CAXTTU010000011.1, forward strand.
GCCGCGTCGCGCACCCCGCCAGCGTGAAGCTCGTCACCTACAACGTCAACGGCATCAAGGCGCGGCTGCCGCGGCTGGTCGAGTACCTGACCGAGCAACAGCCCGACATCGTCTGCCTGCAGGAGCTCAAGGCGAGCGACGAGACCTTCCCCGAAGCCGATATTCGCGACGCGGGTTATGGCGCAGTCTGGCACGGGCAGAAGGGGTTCAACGGCGTCGCGGTGCTCGCGCGCGGGGCCGACCCGGTCGAGCGCCAGCGCGGGCTCGGCGGGGAGCCCGAGGACGACCATAGCCGCTATCTAGAATGCGAGGTCGACGGCTTGGTCGTCGCGTCGATCTACCTGCCCAACGGCAACCCGCGCCCGGGCCCCAAGTTCGACTACAAGCTCCGCTGGATCGACCGGCTCCGCGCGCGGGCGCTGGCGTTGCTGGCGGAAGAGGTGCCGACGGTGCTGGCGGGCGACTATAACGTCATCCCGCACGATGACGACGGCTATTCGGTCCGCGCGATGGCCGAGGATGCGCTGACCCAGCCCGAGAGTCGCGCGGGCTATCGCGCATTGCTCGCGCAGGGGTGGACCGACGCGCTGCGGACGAGGGCACCCGGCGGGGGCGTGTGGACGTTCTGGGATTATCAGGCGGGCGCGTGGCAGCGCGACGCGGGGTTCCGGATCGACCATCTGCTGCTCAGCCCCGCGGTGGCCGATCGACTGGTCGAGGCGGGGGTCGATAAGGAATATCGCGCGCGCGAAAAGGCGAGCGACCACGCGCCGACCTGGGTTCGGCTCCGGTGACGCTGGCGGCGGTCATGGAAGGTCGCCGATGCTGACGCTCGCGCTCCTCGTTCAGGCAGCGCCGCTCCCGGACGGCACCGACCGCCTGTCGGTCGCGCCGCGCGCCTGTCCTTCGGGGCCGAGCGCGGACGGGGACGTCGTGGTATGCGCGCGACCGATCGACCGCCGGCTCCATCCGTTGCCGCCGCTTCCCGAAGCCAAGCATATCGATCCCGCCACCTTCCGCCTGCCCGGGATCGGCACCGCGCACCTTCATACCATCCACAGCTCGCTGCCCGGCGCGGAAGGGAATGGCGTGGCGGTGACGCTCACCGTCCCGTTCGGCAGACCCAAGGCGCATTGAGGCATGTGCAACGAGGCGGCGCGGCGGATCGAGCTCGGCCTGCTGCGCGACGACTTCAGCCAGCTGCGCATCCCGCTCAGCTTCCCGGAGGGCGCGCCGAACATGGAGCCGCTGCCGAGCTTCCGCATCACCGATCGCACGGCCATCGTCCGCGCCGCGCCCGAGGGCGGGGCCGAGCTGGTGACGCGGCGGTGGAGCTGGCCGGGGGCGGGCGGCAGGCCGGTGTACAACTACCGCTCGGACGCGCGCGACCTGCGGGTGGGCCGCTGCCTGATCCCGGTCGATGCGTTCTTCGAGTTCACCGCGCCCGCCGACCCGGCGGTGAAGCGCAAGACGAAATGGGCGTGCACCAAGGCGGGCGAGCCGTGGTTCTGCCTCGCGGGGCTATGGCGCGCGCATCCGGCGGTGGGTGAGGCGTTCACGATGCTGACCTGCCCGCCCGGCCCCGACATTGCCGCCGTCCACGCGCGGCAAATGGTGATCGTCGAGCGAGCCGACTGGGCGCGCTGGCTCGATGGCTCCGCTTCGTCCGGAAGCATTTGCGAGCCCGCGCCCGCCGGCACGTTAGAGGTCCGCCCGGCCTGACGCCTTCAAAGTCCCGCGGCCCTCCTCAACTCATCGTTGATGCGAGTCTGCCACCCGTCACCCTTGCTCTTGAACCATTCGACCACATCGCGATCGAGCCGCAGCGAAATCGGCTGCTTGACGAAGGGCAATTTCGGCCGCCCTCGGCGGACGAGTTTGGCCCCGACATACGCATCGGCCTCATCGAACCAGCGGTCGTCGAGTTCCGGTTTCACGTCATCCGGGTCTTGCGCGTTCGTCGTCATACCGCTTCCGTTCCCGTTCGTCGGCTTTCCACATGGTGATGATCCGTCGAGATTGGCCCCGCGGCGTCCAGGTTACGATCACCACATCGTCGTTCACGAGCCCGACGGAATCGTAGCGTTCCTCGTCGGCGCTGTGCTTCTCGTCTCGCCGGGTCAGATGAAATTCGTCGAAGACCTGACCGGCGGCGGCGAGATCGAGACTGCGGGTTTCGAGTACGCTCGCGCGTTTCGCGTCGTCATACTCGACCTCCACCGCCCCGCTCTCCCCCTATTTTTCGTATATACGTGAAAGTGACCGGTCAAGGCCGCGCTATTGGCGTCCCGTATTTGTTCCGCCATATCCCGCTCATGTCCGACCTGTTCGCGTCCGCGCCGAAACCTGACACCAGCTATGACGCGTCGTCGATCGAGGTGCTGGAAGGCCTTGAACCTGTCCGCCGCCGTCCGGGCATGTATGTCGGCGGCACGGACGAGCGCGCGCTGCACCACCTCGCCGCCGAGGTGCTCGACAATGCGATGGACGAGGCGGTGGCGGGCCATGCGACGCGGATCGAGATCACGCTGGAGCCCGGCGACCGGCTGACCGTCACCGACAACGGGCGCGGCATCCCGGTCGACCCGCATCCCAAGTTCCCCGACAAGAGCGCGCTGGAGGTGATCCTGTCGACGCTCCACTCGGGCGGCAAGTTTGCGGGCAAGGCCTATGCGACCAGCGGCGGGCTCCACGGCGTCGGCGTCAGCGTCGTCAATGCGCTGTCGTCCGAGACGGTGGTGGAGGTCGCGCGCAACCGCCAGCTTTACCGCCAGCGGTTCAGCCGGGGGCAGACGCTCGGGCCGCTGGAACTGCTCGGCAACGCACCAAACCGGCGCGGGACGAGCGTGTCGTTCGTGCCCGACACGGAGATTTTCGGCCCCGAGCTCAAGTTCAAGCCCATGCGGCTCTACACGCTCGCGCGCTCCAAAGCGTATCTGTTCGCGGGCGTCGAGATCCGCTGGCGGTGCGCGCCCGAACTCCTCACCGATGACACGCCCGCCGAAGCGGTGTTCCAGTTCCCGGGCGGGCTCGCCGATCACCTGCGCGAGCAGGTGGGCGTGCGCGAGTGCGCCACCGCCGACTTCTTCGCCGGGCGGCAGGATTTCCCGGGCGAGGCGGGGCGCGTCGAATGGGCAGTCGCCTGGCCGTTGTGGAGTGACGGCAGCTACTCCTGGTATTGCAACACCATCCCCACCCCCGACGGCGGCACGCACGAACAGGGGCTGCGGCAGGCGCTGGTGCGCGGCCTGCGCGCGTTCGGCGAGCTCACCGGCAACAAGCGCGCCCGCGATCTGACCGCGGACGACGTGACGCTCGGCGCGGAGCTGATGCTCTCCGTCTTCATCCGCGACCCGCAATTCCAGAGCCAGACCAAGGACCGGCTGACCAGCCCCGAAGCCGCCGGGCTGGTCGAGAAGGCGGTGCGCGACCATTTCGACCATTGGCTCGGCCACAACACCGATCGCGGCAAGGCGCTGCTCGGTTACGTGCTCGAACGGATGGACGACCGCCTCCGCCGCAAGGCCGAGCGTGAGGTCAAGCGCAAGACCGCGACCGGGGCACGCAAGCTCCGCCTCCCCGGCAAGCTCACCGATTGCTCGTTGGACGCGCCCGAAGGGACCGAGCTGTTCATCGTCGAGGGCGACTCGGCGGGCGGCTCCGCCAAGCAGGCGCGCGATCGCAAGACGCAGGCGATCCTGCCTATCCGCGGCAAGATTCTCAACGTCGCGTCGGCGACGTCGGCCAAGATCATGGCCAATAGCGAGATCGCCGACCTCATCCTCGCGCTCGGCTGCGGGACGCGCAAGGACTGCCGGCCAGACAATCTCCGCTATGAGCGTGTCGTCATCATGACCGATGCGGACGTCGACGGCGCGCATATCGCGACGCTGTTGATGACGTTCTTCTTTCAGGAGATGCCCGAGCTCGTCCGGCGCGGTCACCTCCACCTCGCGCAGCCGCCTTTGTATCGGCTGACCGTGGGCGCGAAGTCGCTCTACGCCCGCGACGACGCGCACCGCGCCGAGCTGGAGCGCACCGTGTTCCGGGGCAAGAAGGTCGAGGTCGCGCGCTTCAAGGGGCTGGGCGAGATGAACCCGATCCAGCTACGCGAGACGACGATGGACCCCGCGAAACGCTCGATGATCCGCATCACCCTGCCGCAGGAATATGAGGAGCGTGCGGGCGTGAAAGACCTTGTCGACCGGCTGATGGGCAACAACCCCGCGCACCGCTTCGCGTTCATTCAAGAGAACGCAGCAAGGCTCGATGAGGAAGCGATCGACGCGTGAGCGATCCCCCGTTGCAACCTGCGATCCGGTCGCTCATTGTGGGTGACAGTATCTCTTCCAACAGGGAGTGACCCGATGAGCGTGTTCGCGCTGCTTCTCCTCGCCCAGGCCCCCTCCGTCCCGGTGCGGACGCCGCCGTCGCGTGACATCGTCGTTACCGGGCACCGGCTCAAGGACACCGAAGCGGCGCTGAAGGCGTGCCTCGACCGGCATTGCCCGCCCGACCAGGACATCGCGGCGACGCTCGCCCATGCCGAGAACGAGTTCGTCAGTGGTGATTACCGCGCCGCACGCGAAACGATCAGCGCCTCGCGCGGGCGCAACAAGCGGTTTGCTAAGGCTTATCCGGTGCCCGTGTCCGACCTGCTGCGTGCGGGCGGACGGGTCGCGGCGCATCTGGGCGAGGGCGACGACTTCGAGATCTATACGATCGATTCGCTCGAAGCGCTCAAGGCGGGATTGCCCGCGGGCGATCCGCGCGTGCTCGAACAACGGATCGAGGTCGGCGACATGTTCGCGCATCTGGGGCGTCCGCGGGCCGCGCTGGACATCTATCATGCGGTGGCGAAGCAGGCGCACCGGCTCGACGTGCCGGTGATGGAGGGCGCGGCGCGGTTGCGCGTCGTCGTGCTCGGGCTGTCCGCGGCCGAGCAAACGCTGCGCGGTTCGGGAGACCGGCGCGAGGCACTGGCTGAACTCGATGCACTAGCGAAGGAGCGCAACCCCAAGCTGGAGGCATATGCCTTCGTCGCGCGGATCATGTCGGCACAATACGCCGCGCGCCAAGGCGACCCCAAGCCGCTCGATGCGATCATGAGCGAGATCCGTGCGCGCGGCGGGGGCACGCGTCCGATCCTGGTCTATTCGGAACCTATTAAACTCGTCACCCGCCCCAATGTGGACAGCCTCCTTGACGACGGCGAGAGCCCATTGTCGCGCGCGCGCAACGTGCTCACGCGCAGGCCGATCGACAATTTCGACAAACAGTGGATCGACGTGTCCTTCTGGATCAAGCCCGACGGTCTTGTCAGTGACGTCCAGATCATCCGGCAGAGCGCATCCAAATCGGGAGAGTGGGACAAGCCGGTGCTCACCTCCGTGCAATCACGCCGTTACGCTCCGCTCGCGCTCCCGCCGGGCGACCCGGGTGTCATTCGGGTCGAGCGCTATACCTATACCTCCAATTTCGACCCCACCGCGACCGGGACGCATCTTCGCGTCCGTGATGGTGAAGGACGGGTCGTGATGCTCGACCTGACCGATACTCCCGATCACTCGGCCGATAGGTCGGCTTCCGCGCCCACGAGTTAGCGATCGTCGGCATCCGCCGGTGTTGACGCCCGCGCGTGCGCCGGTAAGCAAGCGGCAGGGCGGTCCCATCCGGGCCGCCCTTTCCCGTTGAGGAGCAGCCCCCGTGTCCTTCCCCGCGCTCATGCCCGTCTACCCCCGGAGCGGGGTGCGGCCGGTGCGAGGCGAGGGGTGCTATCTCTTCGACGAGGACGGGCGGCGGTTGCTCGATTTCGCAAGCGGCATCGCGGTCAACGCGCTGGGGCATGGGCATCCCAAGCTGGTCGATGCCATCAGCAAGCAAGCCGCGACGCTGATGCACGTCTCCAACCTGTACGGCTCGCCGCAGGGCGAGCGGTTCGCGCAGCGGCTGGTGGAAACCTGCTTTGCCGACACAGTGTTCTTCACCAACTCGGGCGCAGAGGCGGTGGAGTGCGCGATCAAGACCGCGCGCCGCTTCCATTACGCCGACGGGCATCCCGAGCGGAACACGCTGATCACCTTCAACCAGGCGTTCCATGGCCGGACGCTCGGCACGATCTCCGCGACCAATCAGGCCAAGATGCGCGACGGGTTCGAGCCGTTGTTGCCCGGGTTCCGCTACGCGCCGTTCGACGACCTCGACGCCGCGCTGGCGCTGGTGGACGAGCACACTGCCGGGTTCCTCGTCGAGCCGATCCAGGGCGAGGGCGGGGTGTCGGTCGGGACCGACGCGTTCCTCCGCGGCCTGCGTGCGGCGTGCGACGAGCATGGGCTGTTGCTGGTGCTGGACGAGGTGCAGTGCGGCTATGGCCGGACTGGCACGATGTTCTACCACCAGCAGGTCGGGGTCGAGCCCGACATCATGGCGGTCGCGAAGGGGATTGGCGGCGGCTTTCCGCTCGGCGCGTGCCTCGCCACCGAACGCGCTGCCAAAGGCATGGTGTTCGGCACGCATGGCTCGACCTATGGCGGCAACCCGCTGGCGATGGCGGCGGGGGAGGCGGTGCTCGACGTGCTGCTCGAGCCGGGATCCCTCGAGCATGTCGCCGCGATGGGTGAACGGCTGCGCTCCAGCCTTGAACAGATGATCCCCAATCACGATCACCTGTTCGACCATGTCCGGGGCAAGGGGCTGATGCTCGGCCTGAAACTCAAGAGCGATGCGCGGCGGTTCGTGGGCTATCTGCGCGACGAGCATGGCGTGCTGACCGTCGCAGCGGGCGAGAATGTGGTGCGCGTGCTGCCGCCGCTGGTGGTCGGCGAAGCCGAGGTCGCCGAGTTCGTCGCGAAGCTGAGCGAGGCGGCGCGGGTCTATGTGCCCGCGGCGGACGATTGACCGTGCGTCATTTCCTCTCCCTTTCCGACGCGGGCGCGGACGGGGTCGCGACGATGATCGCCGACGCGATCGACCGCAAGGCGGCGCGGGCGGGCTGGCCCAAGGGGCGCGCGGACGGCGACGCGCCGCTCGCCGGGCGCACCCTGGCGATGGTGTTCGAGAAGTCGTCCACCCGCACCCGCGTCAGCTTCGACATGGCGATGCGCCAGCTCGGCGGGTCGGCGCTGATCCTCGACGGGGCGACCTCGCAGCTCGGGCGCGGCGAGACGGTGGCGGATACCGCGCGCGTGCTGTCGGGCTATTGCGACGCAATCATGCTGCGGACCGACGATCACGGCAAGCTGGAGGAGATGGCGGCCTACGCGTCCGTCCCCGTCATCAACGGGCTGACCGACCGCTCGCACCCGTGCCAGATCATGGCGGACCTGCTGACGCTCATCGAGCATGGCAAGGCATTGCCCGGGCTCAGGGTTGCGTGGCTCGGCGATGGCAACAACGTGCTCGCCTCGATGGCGGAGGCGGCGGGGCTGATGCGGTTCGATCTGGTCGCTGCCTGCCCGCAGGGGTTTCAGCCCGATGAGGATGTGACCGCGGGCGGCGAAGGCCGGGTACGCGTCGTCGCCGATCCACGCGAGGCGGTGGCGGGGGCGGATGTGGTCGTCACCGACACATGGGTGTCGATGGGGCAGGACCATGCCGATACCAAGCTCGCCGCGCTCGCGCCCTATCAGGTCACGCCCGAGCTGATGGCGGTGGCCAAACCCGATGCGGCGTTCCTCCATTGCCTCCCCGCGCATCGCGGCGAGGAGGTCGCGGCGGAGGTGATCGACGGCCCGCAATCGCTGATCTGGCCCGAGGCGGAGAACCGGCTCCACGCACAGAAGTCGGTGCTGAGGTGGTGCTTCGGGCAGATCGGTTGATCGGCCCTTGTCCGCGTCCCATCTGAACGCGATGGACGATCTCAAGAGACTGGACCTCGACCGCGCGCTCGGCTTCGCGATCCCGTCACGCTCGGCACGGGGCCGGATCGTGCGCGTCGGGCCCGCACTCGACGCGGTGCTCGCCGCGCATGCCTATCCCGCGCCGATCGAGGCGCTGCTCACCGAGGCGCTGACCTTGGGCGCGCTGATCGGCTCGACGCTCAAGGACCCGTCGGGCCAACTGACGTTGCAGGCGCAGACAGAGGGCGGGGTCGTGCGGTTACTGGTGTGCGACTATCAAAACGGCGCGGTGCGCGGCTATGTCGATTACGACGCGGAGCGACTCGCCGCCGCGCCCGAGCGCCCGTCCTTGTTCGCGCTGTTCGGCGCGGGCTATCTTGCAATCACCTTCGACCTCGCCTCCACCGGCGAGCGCTATCAGGGCATCGTCCCGCTCGACGGCGACACGCTAGCCGAGGCGGCGCAAAGCTACTTCATCCAATCGGAGCAGATCCCGACGCTCGTCCACCTCGGCATCCGCAAGGACGGGGGGCGGACGGTCGCGGGCGGACTATTCCTCCAGCATCTGCCGGAGGGGGAGGAAGGGCGCGAGCGGCTCCACACCCGGCTCGACCATCCCGAATGGGAGCATGTTGCCGCGCTCGGGCAGACGATGGGAGCGGACGAGTTGGCCGACCCGTCTGTGCCGCTCGAAACGCTGGTATGGCGCTTGTTTCATGAGGAGGCGGACGTGCGGCTGCTCGCCTCGACCCCGCTGTCGCGCGGCTGTCGCTGTACGCCTGAGCATATCGGCAGTGTCCTCGCCAAGTTCCCGCTCGAGGATCAGCGCGAGATGGCCGACGCCGAGGGGGTTATCCGCGTCGATTGTGCCTTTTGCGCGACGTCGTTCCCGGTTCGCGTCGACGACCTAGTGAGCTGAGACATTCATGTTAACGCCCTGTTTACCTTTCGCGCTTACTGCCTCGACCCGTGTTCTGCTTCGGGACACGCTTTCTCCCATGCCGGCTTGACAGCCGTCCTCGGCCGCCCCTCGGGGCGGCCTTTTTTTGCGCGCCTTGTCCGGGCGGGCCGGTGCGCCTAGCTCTGGCCCGATCATGACAGCTCCCCCCTATGCCGTCGCGCTCGTCTCGGGCGGGCTCGACTCGATGGTGTCCGCCGCGTTGGCGCGGGAGGCGGGCTATCGGCTGCTCGCGCTGTCGGTCGATTACAACCAGCGCCACCGGGTGGAGCTCGCCGCCGCGCGCCGGGTCGCCGCCGCGCTGGGGGCGGAGCGGCATGTCGTGTTGCCACTCGACCTCGCCGCGTTCGGCGGCTCCGCGCTGACCGACGACGTGCCGGTGCCAAAGAGTGGCGTGGGCGAGGGCATCCCCGTCACTTACGTCCCCGCGCGCAACACGGTCTTTCTCAGTCTCGCGCTCGGCTGGGCGGAAGCGGCGGGCGCGCGCGACCTCTACATCGGCGTCAACGCGCTCGACTATTCGGGCTATCCCGACTGCCGCCCCGAGTTCATCGCCGCGTTCGAGCGGCTGGCGGAGCTCGCCACCAAGGCGGGGGTGGAAGGCACGCCGTTCCGAATCCACGCGCCGCTCCAGCATATGACCAAGGCGGACATCGTCCGCGAGGCCGCGCGACTGGGGCTCGACGCGGGGATCAGCTGGTCGTGCTACGATCCCGCGCCGGGCGGTCTGCACTGCGGCCTGTGCGACCCGTGCCGCCTTCGCCGCAAAGGATTCGAGGAAGCTTGCGTGTCGGACCCGACCGCCTACGCCGCGGCACCATGAGCTATGCGGTCAAGGAAATGTTCCTGACGCTCCAAGGCGAGGGGGCGAATGCGGGCGCGCGCGCGGTGTTCGTCCGCTTCGCCGGGTGCAACCTGTGGTCGGGGCGCGAGGAGGACCGTGCGACGGCCACCTGCCGTTTTTGCGACACCGACTTCGTCGGCATGGACGGCGTCGGCGGAGGGCGATTCGCGGACGCGGCTGCGCTGGCCGCCGTCGCCGAACGGCATTGGGGAGAGGGGCGCGAGGCGCGCTTCGCCGTGCTCACCGGCGGCGAGCCGATGCTGCAAGTGGACGACGCGCTGGTCGACGCGCTCCACGCGGCGGACTTCCGCGTCGCGATCGAGAGCAACGGTACGCTGCCCGCGCACCCGCGGCTCGACTGGGTATGCATCAGCCCCAAGGCGGGGAGCCACGTCGTCCAGCGCGAGGGCGACGAGCTCAAGCTGGTCTGGCCGCAAGCGGGGCTCGACCCGCGCGAGCTGGAGACGTGGCGATTCCGCCACCACCTCGTCCAGCCGCTCGACGACGCGCGTGCCGACGCGAATCAGGACGCAGCGATGGCGTTGGTGATGGAGCGACCGCGCTGGCGGCTGTCGCTCCAAACCCACAAGCTATTGGGGCTGCGCTGATGCGGGCCGGTTGAGCGCGGCGACGCCCGTCCCCGCGGGCGGCCAGGCCTGCGCGCCGCATTTCTTGTCGCGCCACACGCCCTTCTTGTCCCAGCATTCCGGGTCGAAGCGCGGTAGCCCGGCATTGTCCGCATAGGCGTAGCGCACGAAGCTCTGCTCACCCCACGGCGTCTGGCTGTTGCGCAGCTCGCGCAGCCGCTGTTCGGCGAGCGAGGCGAACTGCCCCCGCGGCGTGAACGCGGCGTCGCGCCCGATCGCGGCTGCGGTCTGACAGAAGTTGAGCTGCGCCTGGATTGTCGAGAAGCTGGAGTAAGTCAGCGTCTGGAAGTGATCCAGCGCGTTCTGCCCCTTGAGCTTCGAGCCGCTGGTCCGGTTGAAATACTTGTTCAGCGTGTCCCATGACGATGCCAGCTCCGCCTTGTGATCGGCGAGCATGGCATTGTAGTTGCTGACCGCCAGCAGGGTCGGCTGAAACCCGCATTGCAACGCCGCGACGTTCAGCCCCGCGCGCAGCGTCCACGCCACCCCCGCGCGCCGCTCGGCCGCGGTCGCGCCGGGCAGTTGCTGGACCACGCCGGGCTCGTCGCCCTGGATCGCCTCGCCGCTATAGTCGCGCGATTTGAGGTAGAATTGCGCGCTCGCCGGCGCCGCCGCCGTTAACGCCACTCCGGCCATCACGGTCGCTGCCGCTATCGCCCGCACCATGTTCATGTTCAGCCCTCCCCGGCGTCAACCCGATGATTCTAAGCGAAATGCCGTCCGGTCCCAAGCGATATTCACCATGTTCGCCGGGCGGTTGACCGCAACGCTGTACGGGGCTGCTTTGGCGTCCACATGGTTAACGACACCTTAGCCGCGGGAGTCGGCACGAATGAAAAAGGGGCCGCCCGGTATTCCCGGACGGCCCCTCCAATCCTAGCCCGGCAGGGCGAGATTACATCGTGTTGCCGGTGCTGTTGCTCATCATCGAGCCGTTCGACATCGCGCCCGCGCCCGAGTTCGACATCATGCTGTCGTTCGACATCATCGCGCCGTTGCCGGTCGCGCCATCGACGTTGGTCATGCTGTCGTTGGCCGAGTCCATGCCCTCGGTCGCGTTCATGTCGGTGACCGTGGTGTTGTCGGTGGAGGTGTTCTCGGTCTTGGAACCGCAGGCCGAAACCATCAGCGCCGCGCCCGCGATCAGCGAACCGGCAACCGCCTTGGTGATGAAAGCACGCATTGGAAAAGCTCCCTTGAAAAGATTTGGCCGGGCGAGGGGGCCCTTATCACCCAAATCGAGGTGGGTATTAAACGCTGCACCACATTCCCTCAAGCCCCCTTTGTTAAGGGGCAAGAAAGATTTGCCAGAAACTCGGAAATCCCCAACGCGAGTGCCGCGTCAAAGGTTGCAAGCGCGCTCGGCGCTCCCAATGCCGCGGCGCTGGTGACCGGGTACTCGGCGAGGCCGCAAGGCACGATCCCGCCGAAATGAGACAGGTCGGGCGACAGGTTGACCGAAAAACCGTGCAACGTGACCCAGCGGCGGACCCGCACCCCGATGGCGCCGATCTTCGCCTCGCGCCCGTCGGGGAGGTCCGTCCAGATGCCGACTCGTCCGGTTGCGCGATGCGCGATGATCCCGAGCTCGGCAAGCGCGGCGATTACCCAGCCCTCGACCGCGTGGACGAAGCAGCGCACGTCGCGCCCGCGCTTGCCGAGGTCGAGGACGAGATAGCCGACCCGCTGCCCCGGCCCGTGATAGGTATAGCGCCCGCCACGCCCCGCCGCGACCACGGGAAAGCGCGGGTCGATCAGCTCGGCGGCGTCGGCGCTGGTCCCCGCGGTGTAGACGGGCGGGTGCTCGAGCAGCCAGACGAGCTCGCGCGCTTCGCCCGCCGCCACCGCCGCCGCGCGTGCCTCCATCTCGGCGAGCGCCGCCTCGTAGGACGTCAGTCCCGGCGTGACCCGCCATTCGACATCGTCGGTCATGCCGCGATTCGTGGGCGTTGCGGCGGTGTCGCGCAAGGGTTAGGCATCGGTGGGCAACAAGGGGGCGCGCCGATGGTGAGGATGAGCGATATCTGGGACCGCACAACCGAGGTGCTGCGCGGTCGTTCGTCGATGCTCGCCGGGATCGCCGCGCTGCTGGTGTTCGTGCCGGCGGTGGTGCAGGCGGGCGCGCAGTTCTTCCTGACCGGCGGCGGGCTTCAGGGTTTCGCCGCCGGCGCGACCAGCATTTCCAGCGTGGTAGCGGTCGTGCTGGCGTTCCTGGTCGTGTTCCTGCTGGTGATGGTCGTTCGGCTATGGGGTAGCGCGGCGATCATCTCGGCGGGGAGCGACCCGGCCTATGATCGTAGCGCGGCCATGGCTCACGGCGCGCGGCGGTTGCCCGCGGCGCTCGGCGTATCCTTGTTGTTCGTGCTGGCGATACTGGTCCTGTTCATCCCGTTTTTCGTCCTGATCGGTGCCAGCTTCAACTGGGCGGCGCTGGCGCGAGGCGTACCGCCCGATCCATCCTCTTTCTCATCGCCGGGATCGATCATCGCCGCACTGTTCTACGGGTTGGTTCTGTTCTTCGTGTTGTTCTTCGTGCTGATCCGACTCTCGCTGCTGATGCCGGTGATCGTCAATGAGCGGCTCGGCGCGGGCGCGATCGGGCGGTCATGGCGGCTGACGCAGGGGCTGTTCTGGCGATTGTTCGGCGTCTTCTTCCTGTTCGGGCTGGTGTTCCTGATCGCGACCAGTGCGGCGACCTTGCTGATGAGCCTCCTCGTCCGCCTGCTGCTCGGTGCGTCGCATGTCGGGGCCGCGACGTTCGCCGGGCAGATCGGCGGCGCGGCGGTGGGGGCGGCCTATGCGGTGGTGTCGGGCGTGTTCCTCGCTCAGCTCTACCGCGCGCTGACCGGGCGGGAGGCGGCCGAGACCTTCGCATGACATTGACCGTGTCGGGCGTCCTCGCCGACGCGGGCAAGCTGTGGCGGCGCGACCGCGACCTGCTGGTTCGCGTCGCCGCGCCGTTCCTCTTCCTGCCCGAATACGCGATGAAGCTGCTCGTCCCGCAACCGGTGCCGGCCGAGGGCGCGACCGTGCCGCTAATGACCGCGATGCAGGCGCAAGGGCAGTTCGTCAGCGACCATCTGCTCGCCTATCTGCTCGAGGCGGCGGCGGTGCAGTTCGGGCTGGCGACGCTGTTCGCGCTCTATACGGAGCACGATGTGCGCGGCGCGCTGCGGCGGGGGGCGCTGCTGTGGCCGCGGCTGATGCTCGCAGGTGTGCTGGTGGGGGTGCCGGGGACGCTGGGCTTGTTGCTGATCCTGCCGGGGCTGCTGATCTTCGGGCGCGCGATCGTGACCGGGCCGCTGCTCGCCGCCGAACCGAGGGTGAGCGCGGCGGGCGCGGTGCTGCGGAGCGTGCGGCTGACCCGCGGGAGCACGCTGGCGGTGACGGGGCTGGCGGCGATCACGCTGCTACTGCGGGTCGGGGAGATGCCGTTCGACCAGCTCGACCTGTGGCTGCGTGGTCTGCATGCGCCCAATCCGGTCGCGCGCGCGGTGATCGACGCGGCGGGGGCGGGCGCGTCGGCGCTGGCGCAGGTCGCCGCCTGCCTGCTCGCGGTTGCCGCCTATCGCGGGTTGGCGAGCAGGGGGACCTGAGGCGCGGCGTGGGCGGGCAAGAGGCCGAGGACGCGCGGGTCGGGGAAGGTCTCCAGCGTCCGCGATACGGGGGCGAAGCCCTGCTTACGATAGAAGCCGAGCGCGGAGGGGTGGTCCAGCGTGCAGGTCTGGACCGATACCCGCGCCACCCCCGGTCGCCACGCAAGCGCGAGCGCCCGCGCCATCAGCCAGCGGCCATGACCTTGCCCGGTCAGCTCGGGGACGAGCGCGAAATAGCTGAGGGTACACTCGCCCGCGCGGCGATGGTCGAGCTCGACCATCCCGACCTCTACGCCTTGCCGGTCCACCGCCGCCCACACCGATACGCCCGGATCGTGCGTCACCTCGATCAGCCGCGTGTCGTCCATGACCAGCCGCGAATACCATAGCCACCGCGCGCCGACGCGCCGGAACAGCGTGCGGTACTTGTCGGGCGAGGGCTGGGGCCATTCGGCCAGCGCCAACGGGCTGTCCGGCATCGGGCGCGGGCGGGGTCGCTCGCGCATCTCCAGCGTGGTGACGACGGTCGCCACCTCCTCCGGCCTGACCGGGGTCAGTCCCATCGCGCCACCGGGGGCAGGCTCATCAGGATCGCGTCGATATTGCCGCCGGTCTTGAGCCCGAACAGCGTGCCGCGGTCATAGACGAGGTTGAACTCCGCATAGCGCCCCCGCCAGCTCCGCATTTGCGCCAGCTCCGCCTCCCCGAACGGATCGCGCATCCGCCGCCGGACGATGCGCGGATAGACGTCGAGGAACGCCTCCCCCACCTCGCGCACGAAAGCGAAGTCGGCGTCGAAGCCGTTCTCCAGATGATCGAAGAAAATGCCGCCGACGCCCCGGTGGACCTGGCGATGAGGAATGA
>CAXTTU010000012.1:0-8765 GCA_964247225.1 uncultured Sphingomonas sp.
CGCCTGCGCTCTATTCCTAGGCTCCCTGCTTTTAGGCGCTGGACGCATCGACTCGGCCGAACGCCATCGCGAGGGCACGCTGATGAGAAAGGACGTCACCCGGCGGGTCCACGAGGTCGAGTCCATGCTCAACCCGTTCCTGACCTGGGACGCGGCGACGGACCGCCTCGACCGATTCCATGCGAAACGCGCGCCAGACCGCGCTTGGGCTTACGAAAACATCGCGCTTTCCACCATGCACAGCCCGCTTTTCGCGCAGGCGGTGGCGATCGATTACGCGGACCGGCCGATCTACGGGACCGACAAGGGCGGCGAGAAGCCCGCGGCGCGCTTCGACGACTTGTTGGCGGTCGCCCGGCCGCTGATCGCGCGGGTGCGCGCGATCGAGGCCGACCCACGCAAGAGCAAGCCCGGCGACCGTACGCCCCGGGCGAGCCGCGTCGCGCTGGTCAACGGTCATCCATCCCTGGTCAGCGTGCTCGCCGTGCAGGCCGATTCAGGCCGACATCCCATTCACGGTCGGGCTCCCCTGTTCGTTGTTCAGGCCCCTGTCGATCTGGCGCTGCGGGCGGCGTTGGCCGACCGGCACCTGCTGGTCGGAATGCGGTCGGAGGTCGGGGCCGGGCCGGTCGCTTCGGGACGCACGGGCGTGGAGCTGGCGCGAACCGCGGACGGTCGCAGCATCCGGCTGACCTGGGCGCCGCTGCGACCGGGAGCCGAGCTGCTCGAACGATCTATCCCTTTTCTGGTCCTCGCGGCTCTGATCCTGTCCGGCTCGGCCTTTGCGCTGATCCGGCACGCGCGCGCCATCGCGATGTGCTTGGTGCGCAACCAGGAAGAGGCGCGCCACCTCGCGCTGCACGACCCGCTCACCGGCCTCGCCAACCGGCTACTGCTGGGCGAGCGATTGAAGCAGGCGCGCGAGGCGCTGCGACGGGGGTCGGGGCGGCTGTCGGTGCTTTACCTCGACCTCGACCGTTTCAAGGAGGTCAACGACACCTACGGCCACCAGATGGGCGACGAGTTGATCCGCGAGGTCGGTCGCAGGCTACAGGCCGTGTGCCGGGCGGAGGACACGGTGGCGCGGCTGGGCGGCGACGAGTTCGCGGTGGTGAGCGCCGCGGCGGAGGCGGTGGGAGCCGCGAGCCTGGCCGAGCGCGTCGTCGAGGTGCTGTCCGGTTCCGTGGAGCTCACGGCCGGCCCGGTCGTCCTGTCCTGCTCGGTGGGGGTGGCGGTGGTCTCTGACCCCGAGATCGACCATGAGGAGACTCTGCGTCAGGCCGACGTCGCCCTTTACCGAGCCAAGGAGGGCGGACGCGGGCGCTACTGCTTCTTCGAGCCGGAGATGGACCACGCGCTCAAGGCCCGCAAGGCGCTGGAGCACGACCTGCGCGCCATGCTCGCCAGCGGCGGGCCGGACGTGAGCTACCAGCCGCTGGTGGACGCCGACGGTCGCATGTTCGGGGCCGAAGCGCTGGCCCGGTGGACGCGCCCCGGGCGCGGCGCGGTGCCGCCTGCGACCTTCATCAAGCTGGCGGAGGAATGCGGGCTCATCGGTCCGCTCAGCAACTATGTGTTCCGCCGCGCCTGCGTCGATGCAGCACGCTGGCCCGGCCTGCGCACGGCGGTGAACCTGTCCCCCGTCCAGCTGCGCGCGCCGGGGTTCCTGTCACGCATGGAGGCGGCGCTGGCCGAGACGGGCGGCAACCCCGCATGCATGGACCTGGAGATCACCGAAGGCTGTCTGATCGGTGACGATCGCCAAACCCACGAGGTGCTGGCATCGCTGCGCCGCATGGGGTTCCAGCTCGCGCTGGACGATTTCGGCACCGGCTATTCCAGCCTGAGCTACCTGCACCGCTATCCCGTGCAGAAGCTCAAGCTCGACCGCACCTTCACCGCCCGTCTTACCGTCGGTCCGGAGGCGCGCGCGATCGTGGCCGCGGTGATCAGCATGGCGACGGCGCTGGAGCTCGGCGTGGTGGCCGAAGGGGTGGAGACGCCCGAGCAGTTCGACATGCTGCGCGAGCTCGGCTGCCGCGAGTTCCAGGGCTACCTGTTCGCCTGCCCCATGGACGCACCCACGCTTGACGGTCTGGTCGCGCGCGATGCGCGTTTGGCACCGTTGCAACTCAACCGACGACCAACGGTCGATGCCAAATTCGGGTTAGAACGTGCGGCATGACCGAGGCGGTCAGGGAAAACGGATCACAAATCGAGGGGCAACCTAGCGCAACGGCGGCGGAACTCAGCGGGCTCGGACACCTTGATGCCTACCCATGCGAAGGCGGGTGCCGCCGCGAGCGGTCCGGAGTCGACCGCCGCTGAGCCGACGGGCGGAGCCGGTCAGGTCGAAAACGTCGTAGTCACCGCAACCCGGTCATAGCAGCCCCTGTCGCGTGTCGGCGTCACCGACGGCTACGCTTGCGACAGCCGGACTCAGGGACGTTCGACCATTATGGGTCATCTGGCGACTCGACGTCCGAACCCTGCGGTTCGCGCCCGCCGCGGAACGGGCGCCGCTCGCTTGAACTTGGCCAGGAGCTCGTCTACCCTGAACGCAAGCTCGACCGGATCGAACGGCTTGCGCATGTAGTCGTTGGCACCATAGAAATGCGCAAGCGCCTCGTCCTTGTCGCTCGTACGCCCGGTCAGGACCAGCACCGGCAGGTCGCAGAACTCCGACAACTTGCGCAACTCGTCGAGCACCAGCAATCCGTTCATGCCGGGCATGTTGCAATCAAGCACCAGCAGATCCGGCCTTCGCTCCCGCACGATCCGCAGCGCCTCACGTCCATCGGTGACGGCGCCCGCCACATGGCCGCTGTCGAACAATGCGTGGCACGCGATCTCGCCCACGAGCTCGTCGTCGTCCGCGATGATGATGCGCGCCATCAAGAACCCTCCTGCACCGAGCGCGCAGTCCTAGGCGGACATGTTTGACAGCCGATTAAGGTCCATCCTTTCACGGAGAAGCAGCCGGCGGGCTCGCCCCGTCGCCCACTGTCGACCCTGCCCCGTTTCAGGCGGCGCATTTCAGCTGCGCGAGTGCCGCCGCGGTCTTCTCCGCCCGTTCCGCTTCCGGGCGGTTCAGGAGCTCGTACTCCAGCACCCGTGCGCGTTCACCGACCTCGGCTTCGCCGAACATCGCGGCCGTTCCCGCCAGCTTGTGTAGCAGCTCGGCAGCCGCCGCGACCGCCGCGTCACCGTAATCGCCCCCGCTCACCAGCGTGTCGAGCCGGGTCAATGTGTCTTCCTTGCGTTGTTGGTACCGCGCGTGGAGCGACGGGCTGAACCGGGTGGCGGTCGCGTTCGCAGGCGGCTCGCCGGTCCAGCGCCGCAGCGCCGCAGTCAGATCGGTGAGCGTCACCGGCTTGCCGAGATGCGCCTGCATGCCCGCATCGAGGCAGGCGGTGACATCATCGGCATAGGCGTTGGCGGTGAGCGCCACGATCGGCAGCGCCTCCGCGCCGACACCGGCCGACCTGATGCGGCGCGTCGCCTCCAGCCCATCGACCTCGGGCATTTGCATGTCCATCAGCACGAGCGAGTAGGGATCGCCTGCTGCCGCGGCTGCCGCCACCATGTCGACCGCCTCGCGGCCATCGGTCGCCAGCGCGTGCCGGCAGCCGAGCCGATCCAGCATGGCCGTGATGAGGAGTTGGTTGATGTCGTGATCTTCGGCCACCAGCACATGGGCGGCACGGCCGAGATCCGGCTGAGACACGTCAGCTTCGACCGGCTTCGTGACCTCCAGGGACTGCTCGACCGCGGGTGTCAGCGGCAGGATGAGGATGAAGCAGCTTCCCCGTCCGGGCTCGCTCTCCAGCCGCAACTCCCCGCCCATCAGGCGTGCCAGGCGCGCGCTGATCGACAGGCCGAGTCCCGTGCCCCCGAACCGGGGCCCGGTGCTGGCGTCGGCCTGGACGAACTCCTCGAAGATCGCCTCCTGCCGGTCCGGCGCGATGCCGATCCCGGTGTCCTCCACGCTGATCGAGAGGACTGCGCCGCCGGCCTGCCGATTGATCCGCGCGCGAAGCGTGATGCTGCCCTCGTGCGTGAACTTCGCCGCGTTGCCGAGCAGGTTGAGCACGATCTGCCGGACGCGCAGCCCGTCGCCCATCACCGCTTTGGGCAGCGCATCGGACAGGTCGCAGCGGAGCTCCACGCCCTTCTGCTCGATCGCGGGCCGGACCAGCTTCGCACAGGCACTCAGCGCATGGCTCAGGTTGTACGGCTCGGTCGCGACCGTCATGTGCCCCGCGTCGATTTTCGACAGGTCGAGAATATCATTGAGCAGCCGGACCATGCTGCGGCCTGAGTCGGCGATCAGCTCGGCCCGGCGACGCTGGTCAGGCGAGAGGTCCCCAGCCAGCAGCAGATCGGTGAAGCCGACCACGCCGTTCATCGGCGTGCGGATCTCGTGGCTCATATCGGCCAGGAAGTTCGCTTTGCTATGGGCCGCCGCCTCGGCGCGCTCACGGGCCTCGACGAGTTGCTCTTCGAGTACCTTGCGATCGGACACGTTTCGCACGACACTGACCACCTCGACCGGCGCGCCGTCCCGGTCGCGCACCAAGCTGGAGTGCGCCTCCAACCAGACCCAATGACCGTCACGGTGGCGTGTGCGGAACTGGTACTCGAGCCGGTCGATCCGCCCGGCGCGAAGCGCGGCGTTGCGCGCGCGCATCTCGTCGCGCTCGTCGCGGTGGCTAGCGCCGATCAGATCGACCCCGACTACTTCCTCCGGGCCGAACCCTGTCACCTCGCGGATCGCGGGCGAGGCATAAAGACAGCGGTCATCAAGGTCGAGCCGGACGATGATGTCGCTCGCCTGCTCGGTGATCAGGCGGAACTGCGCCTCGCGTTGCTGCAGCAGCAGCTCGGCCTCGGCCTGCTCGGACACATCCTGGATGGTCCCGAACAGGCCCCGCACGCTGCCATCGGCCGCGCAGTCCACCTCACCGCGCAAGGAGACATGGACCATTATGCCGTCAGGCCGAAACAGGCGCGCCTTGAACTGGTAGGCGGTTCCCGTCGCCATTGCCGTCGCGGCGATCTCGCGTACACGCTCGCGATCATCGGGGTGATAAGCCGCCAATACGCTCTCGAACGTGGGTTGATAATCCCGCGGCAAGCCGCGGATGCGATAAGCTTCGTCGGACCAGAAACTACGGTCTTCGAGATTGTCGACGCGCCAGTGCCCTACCCGTGCCACCGTCTCGGCCATGGTCAGCATGCGGTTGTTGTCGGCAAGATGTCGGCCCGCCTCGCGCAACGCGACTTCTGCGTCGTGAGCGTCGGTCACGTCTTGGAAGACGCCGACCAAGCCCATCACGCTCCCGTCGGGCCCGATCTCCGGGCGTCCTCTGGAAACTACGTGCCTCGTTGCGCCGTCGGGCTGGATCACGCGCGCGCTGAACCCATATTCGATGCCGGTGCTGAGGGCAGCTTCGACCTTCTGCTGAACCAGCGCGCGATCGTCCGGATGGTAGACGTTGATGGCGTCTTTCAACGGCGGCACGTAGCCTTTCTCGACGCCGTGGATCGCGCACACGACATCGGACCAGGTGACGGTCTCGCTCGCAAGGTCGAGGCGCCAGTGACCCACTCCGCCCATCTGCTCCGCCATCAGCAGCAGGCGGTGGTTCTCCTGCAGCTCCGCCATCGCCGCCGAGCGTTCCAGTTCGGCCCGTTGACGGCGACCGATGTCGCGCACGGTGGCGATGAACTCGATCGGCTCCGCCGTATTGGGGTCGCGGATCAACCGGTAGCTTGCCTCCAACCACACATAATGGCCGCGCTTGTGGCGTTGGCGATAGGTGCAGATCGGGTTTTCGGCCCCCTCCAAAAGGGTGTGGCAGGTGGCGATCACTCCGGGGCGGTCGTCCGCGTGGATCTCGCCCGCCGCGGCCGCGCCCAGCAGCTCCTCCGGCGTGTACCCGAGCAACGGCAGCGAGGCGGGTGAGACGTATAGCCGCACGCCCTGAAGGTTCATTCGGACGATCAGGTCATTGGAATTTTCGGCCAGAAGGCGATAATCGACATCGCGTTCGGCAAGCGCCGCGCGGGCGCGCTCTTCCGATGCCGCGGCTGCTACCGCCAGCTCTTCGCTGAGGTGACGAGCGTTCTCATGCGCACTTATTAGGCCGACCAGGCGGGAAGTGAGCATGGAGAGCGCGGCTGTCTGGAGCAGGACGATGCCGGCGTGCAGGAGAACGCGCCCGATACTCGCGCCGCCGACAAAGGCCCAGCCGGGCGCGGCCAGCTGAAGTGCGAGGTGATGAAACACGATGATCACCGCCGCTGCGATCAGCGCGCGGCGGTCGTACAGCACCGTCAACGCGGCGAGCGCCGCGAAGAAGTACATGTGCATGTCCATCTGCCATGCGTGGCCCTGGAGCAGGTACACATAGAGCGCGGGATGAAGCGCCGCGGCCACGCCGAACGACATCCTCGCCTCGCCGTCGCTGCGGCCTTTCAGCCGGCACCAGGTCGGCGTCACGTTCAGCAGGGCGGACAACCCGGTCGCGAGCCAGGTGTCTCCCGATTCTATTCCCCAGCCGATCACCGCGAGCGTCAGGGTACTGACCCACAGGCAGATTGTGAGGAGCCGCACGCCCGCGTCGCGCGCTTCCCCAAGCGAGCGCTCCGCCTTCACGACGAAGTTTCACTTCCTCCGGCGCACCCACGGGCACCGGTGGCGATCACGATGTCGCCGTCAGCGACGGCGGCGGGCAGGATTTGCGAGCGCGTCCCAATCACGACCACCGATCCCGGCAGACTGCCCATTGACAGGATCAGCGCCCCCGAACGGGTCGCCATCACCGCCGGTCGCGCGGCCGGCAGAACCGGCACGATCAGCATCGTGCCTTGAGACGGAGGCGACCACGCCACGGCCGAAAGGACGACGGCCGCGACGCCGCCCTGAACGATCGAGGTCGGGCCCACAGGTAAAAAGCCGAGCATCGGCGTACATTGGCCTAAAGCAAGACAACGAACCGTTAAACGGGGCTTCGCAGGAGTTTCCGCGGCGGCGTACGCTCACAGGCGAGACAGTGCGGGGGCATCGGTAGACAGGCGTTTTTCGCCATTTAGGTGGGCGGGTGGGCGGGTGAGCGCTTATGCGCGGCGGCTGACGGGGCAGCACGCCGACGCCGGAAATCGCCGGTATAGCGTAGCGAGCGATACCCCCACCAGCTTGGCCAGGTCGCGGGGCCGTTCGCCCGCGTCGAACAGCTTGCGGGCCTGTTCCATCTTCCTTGGCGTCAAGACCGGCTTGCGGCCCCCTCCCCCGCCACCCTTGCCGCGCCGCGCCGCGAGCCCGGCGATCGTGCGCTCGCGGATCAGCTCGCGCTTCATCTCGGGGTCGGTACATGGGACGGACCCAGATATACGCTAGGCGGCAAGGGTCGTGGTCTACCCAGCCAGCGCGGACGCGAATGCCGCGTCGGGCAAGGCCCGGGTCGTGCGCTGCCCGATCTTAGAAGCGCCGCCTCCGGCTTCTCGTCCTGGTCCGTATTGTCCGCCAAGCGTCGCCCAATCCGCTTCGCGCCCGTCCGGGAACGCTGAACCCTGCCAACAGGGACCACGGCCCATGTGTCCCTCGCGTGGTGCGGCCCGTGCCCGAAAGGAGGTAGGGCGAAGCCGTCAACTACTGGTGTCAGCAAAACCGCCATTTTGCGGCCAGTACCAAAGCGCCCGATCGCACGGAGGCCAGTTTGACCTAGCCGATCTTTCGGCCAAAGGCGGGGCGGGCGCGAAGAGCGGATCTCTGATCGACTGCGGGCTCTGCTCCTTGGCGCTCGGCCATGTATCGGGCGATAATTGCGTCGGGGTCGAAGCCGGGCTGATCTGACGCGACCGTTACCTGGCGGGGAGTGGGCCTTGGTGACGAGGCATTACCTACCGGTCGCGCCGCCGAAGCCTGAATGGCGAGCAGTTGCGATACAAGCGTGGCGAGCGCGTCGCCCTTCAGGCCGAGTAGGTCAATTGGAACGTAGAGGGCTTCGGGTCCGCCAAGACGGTTGCGGACCCCGCGTACAATCAGGTTGTGCCGCGAACCGCTGGTCAATCGTGCTTTGATATTGAAGAACGAGGCTTTGTGAATGAAAACGTCGGATACGTCGTCCCATAAGATCGCGGCCGTGCCGACCAAGCCATGCACCGTCACCGAACCTGCGTCGAACCGCAGGACGGTGCGGTCTCCCGCCAGTCGAGCGAGCGTTAGCATGGCGGTCGCCAGCGCGATTATGCTAAATACCGCGAACGGCGCCATGTAGAAATAGGCGCGTGTCGGAAAACACAGAATGGCCAATACGCTGGCCTTGGCCGCCTTGCGGGCGACAGCCCCGACCGACAGTTCGTAAGTTTCAGTGCGAACTGCTTGTGCGGCGCTGCTTATGCCGAACGCGAAGGAGCCTGCCCCAAGCGCGAAAGCGGTCGCCGCCATATCCTTGCGCCGGGTCCGCAGGAACAGCGCAAGCGCGCCGGCGCTGGTGAACAGAATGGCGAACGGCCCCAGGTGCCTGCCGATAGACAACAGGAAGCCGAGGCCAAGCAACATCGCCAAGCCTCGGCCCAGAAACTGAGCGGTGCCCTGGTGGATGCCGCGCGCGCCCTCCGCCGCCACTGTCCCCGCATCGCGAAGAGCGAGAACGGTGCCGCTCTCGCGGAACTCGCCCGCCTCCGGCTTGCGGATCACGTCAGGCGGCCTTCGGCGCGGCTTTGAGCGCCGCTAGACGCTCAGCGACCGTGTTGTTCTT
>CAXTTU010000012.1:8775-26212 GCA_964247225.1 uncultured Sphingomonas sp.
CGACGCGATTGATCGTCTCGACGTCACCCCGTGAAAAGCCCGCACCGCCAGCGCCTGTCATCGCGCGATCGAACGCGGCCTCGGCACGCTCGACTTTATGCTCGACGTTGCGAGCATTGCTGAAGCCGCCGTCCCCGCCCATCGCGGCGTCGGTGCGCGCGATCTCGAACGCGGCGAGCGCCTCCTGCATTTGCGATCGGCGAGTGCGGAGCGCGGCGAGGCTTTCCTCCAGCTTAGCTTCCTCCTCACGGGCGAGCGCCTGTACCTCGTCAAGACCGCTTACCTGCTGCTCGAAGTCGATTTGGCGCTTGAGCGCAGCCTCGGCGAGGTCATCGCGACCACTTTCCACAGCAAAGCGAGCCTTGGAGGTGAGTTCCTCCACCTTGCGCCCGATCATCTGGGTCTGACGCGCAGCTTGTAGGCGGCGCGTCATCGCGCGCTCTTGGTCGGCGCGGACGGTATCGATCGTCCAGTCAACCTCGCGGATCGCCTCGCGCATCACGCCGTCGTTGTTGGCGCGCTCCATAGCATCCACGCTGTCTTCTACCCGCGCAGACAGGAGCCGCCGCACACGAGCGAAAATCGATTCGGCCAAGTAAACCTCCCGCTTCCGTTACGTCTGAATCGTCATCCGAGCTTAAAAAGCCGTGAAGGGGCACTCCTGTTCGGCATCAACCGATTGGAAAGGATGGCGCTCTACCCGGGAGCCGAACACGGGAGAGTAGCAATGATCCTGACCTGGATGCTCCTGGGCCTGCTCGGGACGGCGGCAGTGGCGGCGCTGGCGGCGCTGCTGATTGTTTACCTCTACGCGCGGACCGTGAATACGCTGGTGGCGCTGGATCAGCGCTGCGGGACGGCGCTCGCCGATATCGACGTGCATCTCAAACACCGACACAACTTGGTCCCGGGCTTGGTCGAAGTGGTGAAAGGTGTATCTGGGCACGAACGCACTTTGGTTTTGGGCGTCGCAAAGGCGCGAGCGGACGCGTTGGCCGCAGTCGGTTCCGCCGCTAAATTGAAGGCGGAGCGCGACCTTGGGGCTAAGGTCGTCACCTTGCTCGCCAACGTGGAAAGCAATCCCGATCTGCGCGCCATTCCGGAGTTCGGTCAACTCCGTGAGCAGCTCGTAGACTGCGAGAACCGCATCACCGCCTCGCGCCGCTTCTTCAACCTGGCGGTAGAAGAGTATAATGTCTCGCTACAACAGTTCCCGGGCAGCTATATCGCCTCAAAGCGCCGGATGAGCGGCCGCCAGCCCTACGATCTGGGCATCGAGCGAGTACTGCTCGACGAACCCTTGTCGTTCGCTTTCTGACGATGCCGGTCTCGACCGGCCTGTATGGTTGGATACGGAGCAATGACGGACGCTCTGCGGGGCTTTTCGTCGGCTTCGCCCTGATCGTTCAATGTCTGGCGGCGCTGGCGCTGGCGGCGCCGCTTCTGCTCCTGGATGCCGATCACGCGCCATTCATCGGATGGAGCGGCTACCTGGCTCGCTATGCGCCACTGGTGCTGGTCGGGTCCGTGTTCTGGTTCGCCGCTCAGCTCTGGTGGTATATGGAGACGGTGAAGCGCGCTGTCGGCTTCCGCTTCATCGACGACGCGGACGAGCCGCGGCTATGTCGCCTGATCGAGCCGCTCGTAATCCTCGCCGGCCTCCCCGCACCCTTTGTAGGCGTGATCGACAGCGATGCGCGCAATGCGTTCGCGTGCGGAATCGCGCGTCGCAAGGCCGTTGTCGTGGTAACTCGGGGACTGCTCGACTCGCTGGACGACGCCGAGCTCACCGCGGTGCTCGCGCACGAGCTGAGCCACGTCCGCAACGGCGACATCCGGCTCATGGCCGCGGCGAACATATTCATGGCGACGCTGGGCCGACTCCATAACAACAGCCTGTTCCGCTTCACGCCGGTGCACGGCCTGATCGCGCTGGCGATCCCTCCCTTGCTGCCCCTGTCGGTTGCGGGAGGCCTGCTCGGCGCGCTGGCGCTCCGCGCGGGCCAGGTCTCGCGTCTGCTGATCGCTTCCTCGCGCGAGTTCATTGCCGACGCGCAAGCTGCGGAGTGGTCCCGGAACCCGGCCGCGCTCGCGTCCGCGCTGCTCAAGATTGATGGTCGTCACCGGGTCGCGCGGGCGCGAGCGGAGGACGACGCGATGATGATCGCGGGCGAAAGTCATGGCCCCGGTGCCACCCATCCCACGGCCGCGCAGCGCGTCGCGGCGCTTGCCCGCGTCACGGGTACGATGGTGTTCAACGCGCCTGGCGCGCCGCGCGACGCCGATTGGACGGCGACAACGAGTCGGCAAGCGGTGGAGCGCGCTGCCTTGGGCCGCCGCGCGGTCGCCGTCAGGGCAATCGCCCGCGTCCGGCAGGGGAGTGGCGAGAACCTCTTAGGGCTGACGCGCCTTGGCACGCGCGCGCTGATGTTGACTATCGCCGGGCTTGCCGTGCTGCACCGGAGCGAGCTGAGCGACGGGCGCGCGATGGCGGCAAGGTTCGACCCGCGCCCGCTTGCCGCAATGGCCCGCGCGCCGGTCGATTGCGGGCCAACGCCGGCGCTGATGCTGGTAAATGTCAAATGCCGCCTCGGCGACGACGCCCGTGAGAGCGCCGCCAGTAGTAAGCTGGCATCTGTGTCCTATCGCGGGCAAAGTGGGCGGCTTCCCGCCACCATGATACTGCGCTCAGCCGACGGGAGTTATGGGACGGCGGATGGCGACTGGCGGTTCGGTCCGCCCAAGGAACTCGTGATTGCAGAGACGGACCGGGTTGGCTGTTTCGTGCGCGACCCCCGCGCGATCGAGCGCACCGGCGCGCTGCCGCTCAATCGGTACGGGCGGAGTGGACAGTCGATCGCCGGTCTTCATCGGGACGCGGCCGAATTAGCCCGCGAGGTGCAGGCCGGGAGCCCCGAGGCGGCGACCGTTACTTATTATCTCGAACGGCGAGAGAACCTGGTAGATGAGGCATACACCCTTTACGGACAGGAGGGACTGTCGACGGCTCAGAGCATCTTCGACGACGAGCAAGGTGCCGCCGCGATCGAGCGGCTGCGATGGATTGCCACTACCTCGGCGGTTGCGCGCGAACTCGCGCCCGTGCAGCAAGCTAAGTTCCGGGCCCTTTTGCGTGATCCCGACTCATTCGTCCCGTGTCGAAGCCTAGGTCGGCCGCCCCCGATAGAGAGCGGCCTCCTTCCTCATCGCTGAACCGCTTGCCTTAGCGGCAATCGTTGCCGCTGCGCTCGATCGCACGGCCCGCCAACGCACCGCCGCCCGCGCCCAGGATCAGGCCAGTCGTGCTCGGCCGGTCGTACCGGCCACCTCGGCCGATCTCGCGCCCGAGCAGCCCGCCCGCGACCGCCCCTAGGATGGTCCCGGTCGTGCCGGACCTGCACTGCTGGCCCTGATAATAGGTCCGCTGCTGGGGATAGCCGCCGCGATAGGCGTAGTCCGGCTGCGCGCGATCATACCCCTGATACCCGTCACGCTGGTAATACCGCCCATATTCAGCGCGGCGCTGCTGCTGATAGTGCTCATACTCGCGCTGCTGGCGATAGTTCTGATAGCGGGCGTCCTGCTCATAGCGGCCCCGGTCATATCCCTCGCGGTCGTCGCCACGGTAGCTCTGATGATAGCTGTCGCGCCCGTAATAGTCCTGCGCCGCCGCGGGGACCGCCATAATCCCGGCGGTTGCCACGCCCGCCATCGCGGTTGCCATTGTCAGCTTCTTCAACACGGCTCGTCTCCCACAAGAGTGACCCAACACGTCCTTTCTAAGAGCGACGCCGTGGCGCGATGCTGAATGCGGTCGTTATTCATCGTTCACGGTCGCATGTCGGACGAGCACGTCATCTGCGTCCGACCGATGTGGGACCGCGCGCAATAGGGCCGTTTTGCGAACAGCGGCTTGCGCCTATCCTCGATTTCTCTCCGACCTCACAATGGCCCAGAAAACGGCACCGACGATCGACCATACCGCCCCAAAGGATGTTGGCACCCAAGGGCGATCAACGATGGTTTCGAGTAGGTATGAGAGGGAGTGCGCCAATCCGTTCCCTGCGAACCCGACGACGAAGACTATCGACCATGCCCACCGCGCACGGAAACCACGTCAGAACGTAGGCTGGAAGGGACCGCCGACCTTTCTTTGAAAGAAGGCGATGACAGGGCAGACCCACCACGAACATAGCGACGTACCCGGCCACGGTCGCGCCAGCGGTATTCATGACGATCCATGCAAGACGATTTACGTTCGTCATGAAGTGCGGAGGGCGGAGAACCACGAAGCTGTAGGATGCCGCGACAATCGTGATGACGATCGGCGAGACCAAAGCCGCCGTTAGTTCTCGCCTTGTCATGCTGCGCGGCTCTCCCCGACTGCCCTGCCCGATCGTTGCCGGTCGGGCGTCCCTAACAGGAGGCTGCCCGAGCCATCCAGGGTCCGCACCGATTTTGAGGCCGTCCTAGACGCTGCTAACTTGCAGTTATGCCAAGCTGCCCGCTTACTCCTGTTGTCGCGCTCGCGCCGGCTCTCGCGTTGCTCACGGCCTGCGGGGTGAGCTTCTCGGCTGATAACGATGGCTGGACTTCTCTAACCGCGCCCGGCGTGAAGCCCACCCTGGTATACGAACTCAAACCCAGCGGCACGTTCGGGGCCGTGTGCGACAATCCGCCGTCGCCCACGTTCATGCTGATGGACGGCGATTACCGCCGGGGCGTGCGCAGCTTCACGGTTTCGGTCGACGGACGAAAGCGGGCTTTTGACGCTTTCGCGGGCGGAAATGAAGCCGACCCCGCCCTGGTGCTGCTGCCGGGCGGCGCAAGCGGCAGCGCCGAGGAAGCCGCCGACCAGCGGACGATCGAGGCGACGCTGGCTGGGGCACGGTCGCCGATCGTCATCACCACCGATAACGGCTGGACGCGCTCGGTCCCGAACAGCCCCAGGATCGGCAAATTCGTCGCGACCTGCCACGACTACCTCCGGTCGCACGCAGCGGCGAAGAAGTGACGCGGCCCGTGCCGGTCCTCCGCGGCACCCATACCGCACTGGCGTCCCTCTCGCCAGTCTGCTTGGGCGCATGTGTCTCGGCCGGTCCGATGCTGGCTATGCGCGCACTTGAACCATGATCCGGGAGATAACCGGCCGCGCAACCTCGCCGCACTATGCCAGCGCTGCCACACCATCCACGACGCGCCCGAACATCGCCGGCGTCGCTGGTTGAACGGGTTCCGACTGCGCGCGATCGGCGACCTGTTCGCCTAAACCTGCCAGGCCAAAGGCCAGGCTCCGCGGGTCGGGTAGTCGGGTGTGTCAGAAACGCGGCCACCTTACGCGGCCTCGATCACCCGCACCGGATAAACCAAAGGCCGCCCCTTTCGGGACGGCCTTGGCCTGTAGCTCCCTTGCGGGAAACGGACACCCTTTTGGGGCCGCAAGTAGGATTGCACATAGCGAGCGCTCGCTTAAGTTCAAGCTAAACTTGGTGCTCCCTCATCCGGACGGCTTGGGCAACCACGCCAGCATGAGCGCCAGTAGCTCGTTGAACTCCGCCACGGGCAAGGTTGGTATGCCGCTCCTGTCCACGCTCAAGCGACTGACGGCAACCGTCGTCACCTTGTCGCAAATCGCCCAGCTCGCCCGTCCGTCGATCGTGCTCGCCAACGGCAACGCCCATTTGTTGCCGGTCTGGTCCTGCGTGGAACAAGGGATAACGCTCACTGCACCATGCAGCGTGTTGCGGTAGGAGACGATAATGACGGGGCGGCGCTTCCAGAACTCGGGCAGCTGCGCGTCCTTCGGGAAGTCGCACCAATAGAGCTGACGGATGCGTGGCGCGCCGACGACGCGGGGCGCGACCTTGGGCGGGGGCTGGTCGCTGCCGGCCATGCTAGGCCTTTGCCGCCCGCGCTAGGTTCAACGCCAGCAGCCGCTCCAACGCCTCGTCTGTCGATATATCGCCGGGCCACCCGTAGGCCGCCGCGACCGCGCGATCCAGCTCGGCATGGGCGTTCGCCAGCCAGGCGGGTCGGGCATTGTAGAGGTTGGTAAGCGTGCGCTTCGCCAGCGTCGCGGCTGCGGCTTCATTGCGGGGGAGCACCCGGTCGGGATAGCCGGGCACCACCTCCGGCTCCACGCGCACAAGGTCGGGCGGGTTCAGCCAAGCGTTGCGCAGCCGGTCCAGCTCGCTCGCGGCCGCGGCGATCGCGCGTGCCTCCGGGCTCGTCTCCAGCGCCGTCGCAGGCACGTCGGGCGTCATGCCGGGCGGGAACGGGAAAGTCTCGAAGGTCGTCGATGGCGTGTAGCGGGGGTCGTTTCCAACCCCAAGAAACGTGCATAAGCGGAGCGCCCACGCTTCATGGAACCTGCTATGCAGGATGCCGAAGGTGCAATCGTCAGCGCGGGCGATGGCGATAAGCTGATGGTCGGGGCACACGCTGGCGTGAAGCCAAGCAAACACGCGATGCTTCGCCACTGTCGGCGTCACGATGTAGCGCGGCAAACCGTCTAAGACCCGCCACATGCCCGGCCGCGGTTCGACGTGCCGCCACCAGAACCGGGCGTAGGCTTCGCGCTTATTGATCGACCGGATAGCCCGCACGTTCTCCGCGACATAGGCGAACGGACCTTCGTACAATGCTGCATCGGCCTCGCTCATCGTCCAGCCGAAATCCACGATCCATTTGCCCGCCGGTCGCCGGGTTACGTCCATCCCGTTGACCCAGGGGCGGAGCACGTCGCTGTTGGGTTGCCCGTTCGGGTTCAGCGGCTCCGCCAACCATTGTCGGGCGAGCGCGCCGGGCACGTCGAATGCGCCGCCCTTGGTATCTCCCATGAAGGCGACGCCTGCGTTCTCCGCCAATCGTCTGGCGCGAGTAAGATCGGCCGCTACGCCGGTGAGGTCGGCGTTGATCTGCTCAACCGGGTGCCCGTTCAGCATAGCGCCTGCTGCGCGCTCGCGCGCGAAGCATAGCAGCGACACGCGCACCGCGGCCCCGTTCACAATCCAGGGCTCATCGCTCCACGCCTCGAACAGCCCGCCCGCGTCCGCGATCGGTTCCAGCGTGCGCCGGTTCGCGCCGCCGCGGACGCTATTGGTCGTCACCAGCCCCGCGCGCTCCGCCTCGCCGGTCGAGACCGCCGCCCATGCGTTCGCGACCCAGTAGGTGACGAAGTCCGCCTCTGCGGGCACCCGGCCCGCATAGGCGGCGAACAGACGATCGACATACCCGTCTCCAAGCATATCGCGCATGCGCTTACCGCCGATAAAGGGCGGGTTGCCGATGATCGCATCCGCCTTCGGCCATTGCGCGCGCCGACTATCCCCGCCGAGCGCGGCGTCGCGACATTCGATGCTCTCCAGCGGGCGCAGGATCGGCTGGCGCGGCACGTCGAAGCCGTTGCGGCGCATCCACTGGATCTCGCCGATCCACGTCGTCACCCGCGCGAGCTCGGCGGCATAGGGGTTGACCTCCAGCCCCAGCACGTTTTCCGGCCCGATGCGGGGGAACTCGCGCTGAAAGCCGAGCGCCTCCGCCTCCAGCCCCGCGCGATGCTCTAGGTCCTTCAGCGCCCGGAGCGCGAGATAAAGGAAGTTGCCCGACCCGCACGCCGGGTCGAGCACCCGAAACGCGCGCAAGCGGTCGAGATAGCCCCGGTACAGCGCCTCGGCCGCGGCGCGGGCCCGGTTGCGGACCGCGGGCGTGGCGCTGGGCGCGGGCTTGGCGAGCGCGGTGGCCATGTCCGCTTTCACGCCCTCCCATTCCGCCAAGAGCGGGCGCACGATCACGGGCTCGACAATCCGCATGATTTTGTCGCGGTCGGTATAATGCGCGCCCAGCTCCGCGCGCTTGTCCGGGTCCAGCCCGCGCTCGAACAATGTGCCGAGGATGGATGGGTCGATCTCGCCCCAGTCGAGCGCAGCCGCCTTGCGGCACAACTCCACCTCGCCGGGCTCCAGCGGCAGGGCGTCGTCGGTGTCGAACAGGCCGCCGTTGAACCACTCGACGCGCTCGAACCCGACCATGCCGCCCGATCGCATGGCACGGAACAACGTGCCCGCCAGCTCGGCGAAGTCGCCACCCCGCGCCGCCGCGTCCAACATGCGCGAGAACATACCGTTCGGGAGAAGCTGGACGTCCTCGGCGAACATGCAGAACACTAGCCGGTTGACGAAATGCGCGACCGCCTGCGGCTCGTGCCCGCGTGTCCGCAACCGCAAGGCGAGCGCGGCGAAGTCGGCCGCGGCCTTGGCGGTGAGACTCTCGCGGGTGACGCCCGGCCGGAGCTTGTCGGGGTCGGACAACACCCATTTGAGCATCTGCCGGGCACCGGCATCGCGCAGGTCCTCCAGCGCCAGCTCGCGCGTTTCGGAGACGGTGTTGGTCCAGTTCGTGCGGATGACGAACCGCTCCAGGTCGCACGTCACCAACAGGGGCGGGTTCTCCAGCGCGAGGGCGTATTGCTGGAGCTGAACGAAGGCGGCGTTCAGGTCCTTGCGCTTGCCCTTATACTCCCATCCGAAGTGGCCGCGTTTCCACACATCGGCCCAGCCCTCGCCGCCGGTCGTCTTGGTCGCCCCGCGCTCGAAGGCGTAGAAGATACCGGACGGGTCGGCCTCGGCCGGGGTCGGCTCGTCGAGCAGACGGCATAGGTCGATGAAGTGCTCCTGCGCCGCCGATCGCTCCTTCAGCTCCGCTGCCCGCCACTTCGCGATGAACCTGTCCGCCGTGATTTGCATCAGTGCCGCATGGCATGATCGGAAACGCCCGGGGAGCCGCCACTGGCCGACCCCCCCCCCCAGCCACGGTTAGGACTCAGCTGGACGTAGGCAGCGCTTCCGAAGCGCCCGCTCAGCCAAAAGGAAGCAAGCCCACACTCGCAGAGGGTGCCGACCTCTGCTAGCCATGCTCCACCAGGGGACCTGACCGATGACGTATGGCTACGAAAATCTCGGCGACGATCGATTTCAGCAGCTCTGTCAAGCCATACTGACGACCGAGCACAACGACGTTCAATGCCTTCCGGTGGGCCAACCGGACGGAGGACGCGACGCCCTCATCAGATCGCCACACTTTCGAACACAGCACGGCGCAACCGTCTTTCAGGTGAAGTTCTCGAAAGACCCTTCCTCAAAAGACGAGCGGACCGTCATCGAGGAGCTAGTGAAAACCGAGTCAGCCAAGGTCGAGAGGCTGCGTGAACATGGCCTGCAGCGCTACTACCTTTTAACCAACGTATCCGGAACCAGTCACTTCGAGGCTGGCTCGATTGACCGCGTCAACGATGAACTTAGTCGGGTCTTTCAGGTTCCGGCTTACTGCTGGTGGCGAGACGACCTTGACAGACGGATCGACGCAAACTCCTCCATAAAATGGAGCTTCCCCGAGATTATTCGAGGCACCGATTTACTTCAGGGTCTATATGAAGGACGGTTTCCGGACGAGGGAAGCCGACGCCTGAACGCCATAAAGGCTTATATGTCGTATCAGTACAAATACGACTCCCAGCTCAAGTTCAAGCAGGTGGACCTAGAAAAGGGGCTGGTCGACCTATTTGTCGACGTTCCAGCAGTCGCCGTCGGCCCTGCCGACCCTCGCGAACGGGAAAAGTGGCGAGAGCGTTTCAAGCTAAGCCCGGTGTTTTCCAACCTAGTTAATGAAGACCACCGCCGGCACTCACGTGACGACGAGGATCGGGTTGGGGCTGTGCGCGCGCTCGTCGACCCCGCCGTGACCGCTGGCCTGCCACGCGTCGTGATCGAGGGAGCTCCAGGGCAGGGCAAGTCGACCGTGACTCAGTTTTTGTGTCAGCTTCATCGAATGCTCCTGCTGAAAAAGTGGGAGATTTCGCGTGTTCCGGCCGATCTGAGGCCGAGCGACGTCCGCCTCCCCCTTCGCGTCGACTTGCGCGACTATGCCACCTGGCTCTCGGGACATTCTCCATTTCAAGACGCTCACTTCCCGTCCTCGGCGGGAGGCTTTTCGCCAGCACTTGAGAGCTTTCTCGCCGCGCAAATATCGGCACAGTCGGGAGGCTTGCAATTCTCCCCCGACGACCTTCTCGCTTTTGCTGCGAACTCTGCGTTGCTGATCGTACTTGATGGCTTTGACGAGGTTGCTGACGTCAACACTCGGAACAGATTAGTACGAGAGATATCTGATGCGTCGACGCGCTTTGACGGCAATTCCATCTCATGTCAAGTAGTTGTAACCAGCCGCCCAGCTGCCTTTGCGAATTCGCCGGGTTTCCCCAAGGACGAGTGGCAGTACATACAGATACTACCCTTAACCAAAACGGCGATCACGATCTATACCGATAAGTGGATATCTGGTCACAACATGGACCAAAGAGAACGGCGCGAGATAACGGGGGTACTTAGCGAGAAACTTGAATACCCGCATGTAAGGGAGCTTGCGCGCAACCCAATGCAGCTTGCGATTCTTTTAGCACTTATTTCAACTCAAGGCGCTTCGCTTCCAGACAAGCGCACAACCCTGTACGACCGATACGTCGATATCTTCTTTAATCGCGAGTCGGAGAAGAGCAAGGTGGTCCGGGATAAGCGGGATCTTCTGATCGGGATGCATCGGTACCTTGCGTGGACGTTGCAAGTCGAGGCAGAGAACGATGCAAAGGCTGGGAATATATCGGAACACCGGCTCCGTGAGATATTTCGCGCCTACTTGAATCGGCTGGGACATGATCCCGCGTTGGTAGACGCGCTTTTCGTGGGAATGGTGGAGCGTGTCGTCGTTCTTGTATCTCGCGTGCAGGGCACGTTTGAGTTTGAGGTACAGCCCCTAAGGGAGTACTTCGCCGCTAGGTATCTGTACGACACCGCACCTTACATTCAAGCGGGAAGTGCAAGGTCCGGATCAATCATGGATCGGTTTGATGCTCTTGCCCGCAACGCGTATTGGTTGAACGTCACCCGGTTCTACTGTGGCTGCTATAGCACAGGGGAACTACCGTCTCTTGTTGATGGTTTGATCGCCATAGGTCAATCGGAGCAGTACGTGGGAACAACGTACCTCAGCGATCTAGCCCTGACGTTGCTAGGCGACTACGTGTTTAGCCAGCAACCTAGGTCAGTCGCGCGGCTAGCGGATTTTCTCTTCTCCGAAAACCAATTCCGAGTCATTCTCGCGAGCATTTATGATGAGAGGGGCGATGCGGGCTTGACGCTGCCGGAGGGATCCGGACGCTCGAAACTTTTAAATACAGCCATAGGGGCGTACAATCAATCTCACCACTTCGATACGGCGTTCGCGTCGGCGGCGCTAATCAAGGCTAACCTGCAAGGCGAAAGTAAGTGGCAGATATGGGAGCAGGCAAGAGCCGGGTTCTCTTCTGACCAGGCTTTACAGTTCGGCAGCTTTCTAGATATCGTTGAAGATATGCCGGGCGCAGACCTTATCGAGTTGATCAATGCAGGAGGGGATCAAGCTCTCCGCATCTGCGTTTACCGTGACAGGATCGATGTGCTATCATTGCAGCCGGCCTTCTGGCAGCAATATACCGAGCTGTCCCTCGATGGACGTGCTTCGTGGCTGGGCTTTCGCCGAAACACTCGTGAGGAGAGGGCTGCGGAAGAGGGCCCAATTCGGGCTGTCCTGACGCTACTCGGGGCACTCTCCTCGTTGCAAAGCGATGAGGATAGGCATCGCGGCCGCACGTTGCTGGACTTCGCGCGGCGGTTCGGACAGTCATTCGAAACATCCGTGGCAGAGTTCTGCAAGGAGGATCGCGCTATCGGCCCGGTTAGCATATTTAACCCTGACCTTCTAGCCGCGGCAGCAAACTTGATCGGCTTGGAGCTGGTTAGGACTTCGACCTTTGAAAGGGAGGTCTCGACCTTCCTCGATCTGATGGTAAGGGATTTTGGCCATAGGGCGCTTACAATCGATGCAGCTATTGCTGCACTCGAGTGGTTCGGACGAGGTGCCGAGCTAATTCGACATACCGGATTGTTGGCTACTCTTGCAGAATTTCGGGCGCAATCAGGAAATGGGGCTTGGTGGAGAGCAAAGTTTGCGGAGGTGATCGACGACTCTAGCGAATTGCTCTTGTTGAAGGCTTTCCTAGCTTGGATTGATGACGCGAGCTTGGCTGACTCGGTAGGCGGGTTCTCCGCCCTCCTAGATACGCTTCCCTCAGAGAGGTTCCACGCGCTTTACTCGTCGCCAGGAGGCAGGCACGGTCCCTACGCGCCGTCTCCTCGGGAGTTGCTCAAGCCGGGGTTCGTGGTTGGTGCGACGGAGGACATCGGAAGCCGTGCGGCGGCCTTGCTCTCGGCAATCGTGTCTCCTGACGACCGCGATACGCTCTTCAAGGAGGTGCTGTGCGACTCTAAGGGAAGTGATAGGGACATTACCGACGCGCGCACGAATGGGGCGTGGTACTACGCCGCTCGCAATCCAGAGTTCTGGCCCTCTGCATTGGCGATCATAGCCGATGGCTATTCTCAGGGTTGCGCGGTGGACCGGGTCTACTCCCCCTTCGATCGAAATGCCCTGCCCGCAGATGATGCGAAGTTGGTCGTACAGAAATCGGCGGCGTACCCGCTGACCGTGGTCAGCGTCGCGGCGAGGACCTTGACGGAAAAGATCGGATCGCGGGTCATTCCGGTTGGAAGCGTGGCCGCTCAGGATCAATGGTTCGCGGATAACTGATGCGAGGAGGTGGAGTGCGATACTCGTTCCCCGACGGGAGCAACGTAGTTGCGGAAGCGCGACGCCGGGGGGCGAAACATCCCAAGTGGCGGCTCACGCAATAAACGCGGTGATCCGCTCGCCGATCGCCTGCGCAGCGCTCAGCGCCACCGCATCGTCCAGGTGGGCGTAGCGGGCGGTTGAGGCCGTCACCGCATGTCCGAGCAGCTTTCCCACCATGGGCAGCGTTTCCGATCGCTGCACCGCGTAGCTGGCGTAGCTGTGCCGAAGATCGTGCAGCCGTAGGCTGCCCAGCCCCGCCTCGGCGCGCACCTCGCGCCAGAAAGCGTCAAGCCGGTGCTGGTTGTTGCCCGCGCCGAAGTCGAACACGTATTCCGCACCGCGCGGACGCGGCTGCCGGTCGATGATCGCCCGCGCCTCGGCTCCGAGCCACACGGGCCGCGCACCCGTCTTGCTATCGCTGAGCAACAATCGCCGGCCCCGCACCTCCGACCAGCGGAGCTTAACGATCTCGGTCCTTCTACAGCCTGTAAGCAGGAGCAGGAGCAGGAGCAGCGCCGCCGCACAGACCGGCTTCGCCTCTCCCGCGCCCTGTAGCACCGTCCCCAAGCTCGCCAGCTCGGCCTCGGACAGAAAGCGCTCGAACTTCCTCTGTCGGTTTCGCTTGATCCCGGCTGCCGGGTTGCTTCCCGGCTCGCGGTAGCCCCACGCCTCCGCCTTGTTCATCATCGCCCCCACGATCGCGAGCGTCCGGTTCGCGGCACCGGGGCTGCGGGCACTCACCCGCGCGAACCAGCGCGCCACGTCCTCCTCCTCGATCTGGTCGATAAACCTGCCCGCGAACGCCCCGTCCAGGTGGACGCGCCGGTAGATATCGTTTGTCCCGCGGGTGCTCGGTTTCCACCGTGCCGCGACGCGGGTCCAGTATTCATTGAGATAATCGTTCCAGCTGGGGGCGGAGCGGACACGCGCGCGCGTTGCGGCCGGGCTCTCGCCGACCTGACACCTGAGCAGGATGCGCGCGGCCACGTCGCGCGCCACGGCCTCGGTGAGCGTGTCGGCGCTGCCGAGTGTGATGGTCCGCATCCGGCCGCCCATTCGGCGCTGAACGATATAGACCCGGCGTCCTGACTCGTAGTGGCGCAACCCGAACCCGGGGAGCGCCGCCATGAACACCGTCCGGCGCGGTCGCCCGCGCTCGGTCGGGACCGGCTCCAGCCCGACGCGGGCGAGTTCCTCCGCGACAATGCAGGCGAGGCTAAGCGAGGTCATGCGGCAACCCCAAGCGCGGCTGCAAGCCCGCCGCACACGCGATCAGCCGCGTCCGCGATCACGTCATCTGCTAGATGGGCGTAGCGCGCGGTCGTCTCTGGAAGCGCATGGCCGAGCAGCTTGCCGATGTTGTGGAGCGATACGTTGTCGGCGATGGCCACCGACGCGAAGCTATGGCGTAGGTCGTGGACGCGAACGTCGGGGAGCGCCGCCCGCCGGCGGATGCGCGCCCAACTGTTGTCGAGCCGGACTGGCCGATGCAGGCCGTTGCGATCCGGGAACACGAAAGCGTCCAGCTCGCCGCGCGGAAGCGCGTCGATGACGGCCATCGCCGGGCTGTTCAGATAGACCGTCTTCGGACCCGTCTTGCTGTCGGGAAGCACCAGCCGGGGCGGCTGCACATAGGCCCATTTGAGTCCGGCGATTTCGCCGGATCGCGCGCCGGTGAACATGAGCAAGCGCAGCGCCGCGACGACGGTCGGCTCGTCCGCCTCGAACTCATCCAGAGTGCGCGAGAGGCGGCGATATTCGGTCGCGGATAGGTAGCGGTCGGGGGAGCTGGCGCTTGTACCGGCTCATGCCCTTGCAAGGGTTCGATCCCTTGCGACGATGGCCCAGCCGCTCGGCGTAGATCATCATTACGGCAAGGACGGGGATGGCCCGATTGAACACTCCGCCCTGCTCGACCATGCCGTCACGCCAGCGCAACACGTCCGTGTTGGCGATCTCGTCCAGGGCCAAGTCGCCGAACTCGGGGACGAGGTGGCGATTGATGTACGACCGATTGGTCCGCTGGGTGATCGGCTTCCAGTGGTGTGCGTAGTCAGCCCAGAACTCGGCCACATACTCCCGAAACAAGGGTGCCGTCCGGCCCTTCGGTTTCTGGGGCAAGCCGTCCAACGCAGCGTCCGCGAGCAGGCGCGTAGCGCGCTGCCGGGCGACGGGCGCGTCCACCTCCCCTACCCGCCCCAACGTCACCCATTTGGGCGCGCTCCGGACGGCATATTTGACGATCCAGCTGCGGCCGCCGGTCTCGCGAACGCGCAGCCCGAACCCGGTCAGGGCGGTATCCCAATAGGTGCCCGCGTCCAGCTTGGCACGTCGGGCTAGATTACCATCGATCCTTCCGCTAAAGACTTGGCGAGGCTCTTTACGCTTCGCCTCGGACTGGGGTAACAGTCCGTCAGGCTTGGCTACCGTACAGCATTCCGGCACCGCGATCTTCTCGCGTTTCGGGAGCCTAGAATCAGCGGTTTTACTTGGGTTCTTCTTCATAATATGCCTGTATAGGCATACGGTGTGCTCTCCCCTACCCTTTCCTGGCACCGTTCATGGACGGGGTCGGCATGCTGTGGGTTCGGATTTCCCGCGGGCTCGCGGGGCCAGCGGCCCGAGGTCAGTTTGCCCTGGTCCGGAGCTCGCGCGAGCGGCTATCCGGTCGCATAAGACCACATAGAAACCCGTGTCGGAGCCCGGACCGAATGAACCGCCTCCTCGAGCATCGCCTGTCGCAGCCGCTGACGTTGGGGCAGTTCATCAAGAAACTAGCGGGCGTTCGACCGCGACTGACCGAGAAGCTGATCCTTGACGGCAAGCTGCTTACGCCTGGCGAGCAAGCGGACGTGTTCTTCTATCACGGCCTCGACCGCCCCTGCCCCATCATCGGCCCGGACGCCGCAGCGGGTGTGTTGGCGCACTACCTAGCGAATCGCCTGCCCATGCAACCGGGCGTCTTGCCCAAGCGCTCAGCGGCGATCGAACGCTACATCGCGAACGCCGACAAGGTGCGCGCAATCATGGCGACGCGCGGTCCAGACTTCGAGCTCTACCGTCGGCACGAAGCGGTCAAGCTCGGGGCGATCGCGCTGCATACGCGGCCGAACAAACACGACGCCCCTGATCGGGGTCCGCCTTGGACAGCGCGGGAGCTACCGCCTGGCGGAATGGTTCGATGATGGGCTGCGTCGCTGCGGGTTAAAGCGGGCCAGATGCACGCTCGCGCCCTGGCACCGTCAGCGGGTCCAATCGCCCCCGGCTTGCTCGGCCTAACCGGTCTGTCCGATCGACAGCGAGGCGAGTCAGGCTCGATCACCATCACGATGGCGGCAAGTAGGAAGCACACCGTATGCACCGCGGTGCATAAAAGGTTGTTAAATAACAATACCTTGTGCCGAAATGGCTGTCCGGACTGGTCGGGATCGCGTCCGGACCAGTCCGGACTCCAATGATTACAATAGCTTAGAGATCCGGATTGATCCGGATCCCGTCCGTCCAATCATTAACCAGCGTCGCTGAACAGGCCGACGTCTCGGCCGCGCTTCCTGGTTCGTCACGTTCCGGAAAGCCAGTCGAGCGTCACGGTTTTCGTATTGGTCCATCCTTGAGCACCCCCGACCTGACGATCTCGAAGCCCAGGCTCGACACCCGCTTGAACAGCGTCTCGGGATCCACAGACCCTTCCAGGCTCTTGTGGACGATGATCACCGCCAGCGCCTCGCTCGGACTGACCTTTGCCTCGGCGATCGAGGCATCGAACCTTTCGAACAGGGTCTCCATGATCTGTGCGTTCGATCTACTCATGGCGGCATGTCTCCTCTGTGCCATTGTCGCTCAGCGCCTCGCGCCGGACCCAGACCTCGCTCGCGCCGTTGGCCAGCGTCATGCCCGCGGGCAGCTGCACGCGGACCAGGGGACCCCGAAGGTCGACGACCAGCCCACAATTGGTGCGGTCGCCGACCTTGAGCCCCGCCCGCCAGTCGACCAGCGCGCGCTCGTGGCGCTGGCGCGCCATCTCGGTCGTGGCCCGGGCTCTGGCCTCGATGTCGCGCCACGCCCGGTCCTGTCCGGCGAGATCGGCGTTGGTCGGCGCGCTACCGGGCGCGAACGCAAACACCGCGGTCGTGGTCGGCAGCCCGAACAGCTTCACAAGCGCGCGGCTGCCCGGGTCGCCGCGCCTACCGACATCGGTGTTGTCGTGGACGACCGCAGCGAACGCACCGAGCACGCTGCCGTCGTGGGCAGCGCACACTGTCGCCACGCTGCGCCAATAGTCGAGCCCGAGCCGCGGCCCGATATGTGGGTCGAGCGCCTGCTTCTGGAACGCGCGGGTTGAGGCGCTGTCGGGGGCATCCAGTGTGCCGCCCTTGGCGGCGCAGTCGCGCGCATAGGCCGCCAGCGCGCGGCGCGTGTCGTCCATCGCGTCGTCCGATCGCTTGTTGGACAGCGCGCGCCAGCCGATCACCTGCGCGCGGTTGGCCTCGAGCACGCGCCGCTCGGGCGAGCTTGCGCCAAAGCCAAGCTTATGCTCGTCTTCCGTGCCGCCAAGCTCGCGCAGGAAGTTGGCGACGGGCGCGGTCTGGGACGCTGCCTGATGCGGGGCGGCAAAAGCGATCAGCGCGAGCAGCGCCCCCCAACCTCGCCTTGCTGAATGTTCCATGCCCGCCTCCTCGTCTCGGAGGCGGCCCGGCGAGCCGGGTGTTGGAAACCC
>CAXTTU010000013.1:0-26204 GCA_964247225.1 uncultured Sphingomonas sp.
GGATGATCAGGAAGCGCGTGTGCCGCCTCCTGTCCTGGACCGGCAACCCGCGCGTCCCCGAGCCGACCGGCAATCAGACGCCGGACATGAACCTGAACGCGCTGTTCAAGTCCGCCGACAAGGGCGAACTCGGCTATCTCAAGGCGCTGACCGGCAAGTAAGCTAGCCCAGCACCGCAGGTTTCAGCTCCTCCTCGGCCCATTGGCGAAAGCTGGTCGGGCCGGTGTTGGCGGGAGTGCGGACGATGACATTGTCCATGCCCTCGTTCTTGGCGCGCATCATGTCGATATAGCCCTGCGCGAACGCCTCGCCGGTGCCGTGCTCGATCATCTGCGCCTTGGCCGCCTCGAACGGGACCTGCGTGTATCGCACCTCGCGCGCGAGCACGTCGGAGACGATCGCCGCGAGGTCGCTGTAGGACAGGTCCTCCGGTCCCAGCAGCGGCGCATCCTCCCGCCCCGTCCATGACCGGTCGAGCAGCAGCCGCGCCGCGGCGGCGGCCATGTCGCGCGTGGCGGTGTGCGGCATCTTCTTATCCGGGTCGACCGGACCGAACATCTGGCC
This sequence comes from uncultured Sphingomonas sp., assembly GCA_964247225.1. Taxonomy (GTDB): domain Bacteria; phylum Pseudomonadota; class Alphaproteobacteria; order Sphingomonadales; family Sphingomonadaceae; genus Sphingomonas. The sequence goes on from CAXTTU010000013.1 coordinate 565, forward strand.
CGCCTTGATCGCAGGGACCTGCTGCAGCGCGTTTTCCATGAACGCGGGCATGGCGAGCCCGCGCACGGCGGCGTCGGTCGCATAGAACAGATCGGTCATCCGCAGCGATGCGGTGATCAGCCCCGCATGATCCTCCCACCGGGTGCCGCGGCCCAGCACCGTGACCGCGACGACGTGCGCGACCCCGTGCCGACGCACGGCCTCGACGGCGGGGCGCGTGAAGCCGGCGTACATCTCGTCCAGCGTCGGCCGAGGGGTGGGCGGCGCGAGCCAGAACAGCGCCTCCGCGCCCTCCAACGCGCGGTTCACGACCGCGGCGTCGCCGTGCGACCCCTCGATCACCTCCACCCGGTCGCGGACCTCGGCGGGCAGCCGGGCCGGATCGCGCGCGATTACGCGCACCGGCTCGCCCGCGTCGAGCAGGTGCCGGACGAGGCGATGGCCGATCTGGCCGGTCGGGGTGGTGACGACGATCATGTGCATGTTCTCCGCGTGAGCGAGGTGGGCCTTCGTCGGCCCACGTCGATAGCTGAACTATGGCACGGCGTAGCAGATCGGGTTGACGGGGCGAACAACTTTCTATACCAACCGGTACGAAAGCTGTGCGGGACCGATGTCGCGATGCAGCAGATAAGGTCATCATGCGACTCCATCAACCCGCGGCGGCGCTCGCCCTCTCTGCGCTTGCCGCCTGCGCCCAGCAGAAGCCACCCGCGCCGCCGCCGCCGCTGGTGTCGGTCGCGACGCCGTTGGGGCGCGACGTGGTCGACTGGGACGACTATGCCGGACGTTTCCAGGCGGTGCAGGACGTGCAGGTCGTCCCGCGCGTCGCGGGCCAGATCACCCGCATCGGCTTTCGCGAGGGCGTGGAGGTCGGCAAGGGGCAGTTCCTGTTCGAGATCGACCCGCGCCCCTACCGCGCCGCGCTCGCCCAGGCGCAGGCCGAGGCGGCGCGCGCGACCGCGACGCTCACCAATGCGCAGACCGAGCTCACCCGCGCCCGCACGTTGCTCGACGGCAACGCGATCAGCCGCGAGGAGTATGAAACCAAGCTCGCCGCGCAACGCACCGGCGAGGCGGGGCTCGCCTCCGCCCGGGCGGCGGTCAACGCCCGCGCGCTCGACGTTACCTTCACCACCGTCCGCTCGCCGATCAGGGGGCGGGTGTCGGACAAGCGCGTGTCGCTCGGCGATTACGTCCAGCCGGGGACGACCTTGCTCACCCGCATCGTCTCCGTCGACCCGATCTGGTTCACCTTCGATGGTGCGGAGTCGTTCTACCTCAAATACATCCGCCAGGCGAAGACCGGCGAGCGCCGCTCGTCGCGCTATGCGCCCAACCCGGTCGATATCCAGCTCGCGGACGAGAACGGCTATTCGCGGCGCGGGCGGATGGTGTTCGTCGACAATGCGATCGACACCGGATCGGGCACGATCCGCGCCCATGCGGAAGTGCCCAACCATGACGGTTTCCTCGTCCCCGGCATGTTCGGGCGCGCGCGGCTGCTAGGGTCAGGGACTTACCATGCGCTGCTGATCCCCGACGAGGCGATCGTCACCGACCAGACCCGGCGCATCGTCTACGTCATCGGCAACGACGGCAAGACCGCGCCGAGGAACGTCGTCACCGGCCCGCTGGTCGAGGGGCTGCGCGTGGTCAAATCGGGGCTCGCCCCCGCCGACCGGGTGGTGATCGACGGGCTCGCGCAGCTTCAGCCGGGCACGCCCGTGCGCGTCAAGGCGGCGCGGATCACCCCCCGCGCGACCGGGGACGCGCCGGTGTCGAGCGCCGCCTCCGCGCCGCAGTCCGCCGAAGCGACGGCGAGATAACCGATGCGCTTTCCGCACTTCTTCATAGACCGGCCGATCTTCGCGGCGGTGCTGTCGATCCTGATCGTCATCATGGGCGCGGTCGCCTATCCGACGCTGCCCGTCGCGCAATATCCCGAGATCGCGCCGCCCACAGTGGTCGTCAACGCGAGCTTCCCCGGCGCGTCGGCCGAGACGCTCGCGCAGACGGTGGCCGCGCCGCTGGAGGAGCAGATCAACGGCGTGGAGAACATGATCTACATGTCCTCCTCCTCGACCGGGGACGGCAACGTCGCGATCACCGTCACGTTCAAGCAGGGCACCAACGCGGACCAGGCGCAGGTGCTGGTGCAGAACCGCGTCACCTCCGCCGAGCCGCGCCTGCCCGACCAGGTGCGCCAGATCGGCGTCACCGTACGCAAGAACTCGCCCGACATCCTGCTGGTCGCGACGCTGATCTCGCCGAAGAAGTCGCTGACGCAGCAGTACCTTTCCAATTACGCGACGTTGCAGCTGGTTGACCGGCTCGGGCGCGTGCCGGGTGTGGGCAACGTCCAGCTGTTCGGCGGGCGCGACTATAACATGCGGCTGTGGATCGACCCCGACCGGGCGGCAAACAACAACCTGACCGTCGACGAGATCGTCAACGCGGTGCGCGCGCAGAACGCGCAGGTCGCGGCGGGCACCGTCGGCCAGCCCCCCTACACGCGGGCGGGGAGCGCGTTTCAGCTCAGCCTGCAAGCCGAAGGGCGGCTGACCACGCCCGAACAGTTCGGCGACATCGTCGTCAAGCGGCTCGATGCGGGCCGCGTCATCCACCTGCGCGACGTGGCGCGGGTTGAGCTCGGCGCGCAGGACTATGGCGTCAACGCGTTCCTGTCGGGCGACCCGACCGTGGCGATCGCGATCACCCAGCTGCCCGGCTCCAATGCGCTGGCGACCGCCGCCGCGGTGCGCGCGCAGCTCGACGACGCCGCGAAAAGTTTCCCGCCCGACATGGCGTACCGCGTGCCCTACAACCCGACCGAATATATCTCCGCGTCGATCGAGGCGGTGCAGCATACCTTGTTCGAGGCGGTGCTGCTGGTGGCGCTGGTCATCATCGTGTTCCTGCAAAGCTGGCGCGCGGCGATCATCCCCATCGTCGCCATCCCCGTGTCCCTGATCGGCAGCTTCGCCGTGCTCGCCGCGTTCGGGTTCAGCCTCAACAACCTGTCCTTGTTCGGCATGGTGCTGGCGATCGGCATCGTCGTCGACGACGCGATCGTGGTGGTCGAGAATATCGAGCGGCTGATGGAGACGGAGGGGCTGACCCCGCGCGAGGCGGCGCACAAGACCATGGACGAGGTGTCGGGCGCCTTGGTCGCGATCGCGCTGGTGCTGATCGGCGTATTCCTGCCGACCAGCTTCATTCCGGGCATCTCCGGGCAATTCTATCGCCAGTTCGCGCTCACCATCATGAGCGCCACCGCGATCTCCGCGTTCGTGTCGCTGACGCTGTCGCCCGCAATCGCCGCAATGGTGCTGCGGCCCAAGCATGAGGGCGAGCCGCGCCCGGGCGTGCGCGGCCTCCTGACCCGGTTCGCGCGCGGGTTCAATCGCGGGTTCGACTGGCTGGGCGAGCGTTATGGCCGCTACACCGCGCGGGCGGTGCGCGCGCTGGCGGTGGTCGGCGTCGCCTACCTCTGCCTGATCGGGCTGGCGGGGTGGCGCGGGGTGTCGACGCCGACCGGGTTCATCCCCGCGCAGGATCAGGGTTACCTCATCGGCGTGATCCAGATGCCGCCGGGTGCGTCGCTCGCGCGGACCACGGAGGTGCTCCGGCAGGCGCAAGGCATCGCGCTCCGCAACCCGGCGACGGAGGCGGTGGTCGCGTTCGCGGGCTTCGACGGCGCGACCTTCACCAACGCGCCCAACGCCGCCGCGATGTTCGTCACGTTCAAGCCCAAGGGCGAGCGCAAGGATGCGGACACGATCGCCAACCAGCTGCGGGGCGCGCTGGGCGGGATCAACGCGGGCAACATCCTCGTCATCCCGCCGCCGCCCGTGTCGGGCATCGGCACCGGCGGCGGGTTCAAGATGATGATCGAGGACCGGCGCGGGGCGGGGCTCCACGCGCTGGAGGGCGCGGCGTTCGCGATGATGATGCGCGCGAATGGTGCGCCCGGCATCGCGGGTTCGTTCACCACCTTCAACACCCGCACTCCGCGGCTGTTCGCCGACATCGACCGCGAGCGTGCGGAGCAGCTGGGCGTGCCGGTCGAGAATGTGTTCGCGACGCTCGGCACCTACCTCGGCTCGACCTATGTCAACGACTTCAACTTCCTCGGCCGCACCTATCGCGTCACCGCGCAGGCGGACGCGCCGTATCGCGACAGCGAGGCGGACGTCGCGCGGCTGCGCACCCGATCGGACAAGGGCGAGATGGTGCCGCTCGCCTCTGTCATGCGGCTCCGCAACGACAGCGGCCCGTATCGCGTCGTTCGCTATAATCTCTACCCCGCCGCCGAGCTGCTGGGCGACACAGCGCCGGGCTATTCGTCGGGCCAGTCGTTGAAGACGATGGAAGGGATCGCGGGGCAGGTGCTGCCCGCCGGTTTCTCCTATGACTGGACCGAGCTTGCGTTCGAGCAGAAACAGGCGGGCAACACCGGCGCAATCGCGTTCGGGCTGGCGGTGGTGTTCGTGTTCCTGCTGCTCGCGGCGCAATACGAGTCGCTGGTGCTGCCGCTGGCGGTGATCCTGATCGTGCCGATGTGCCTGCTCGCCGCGTTTCTCGGCGTCAACGCGATGGGCTTGGACAACAACATCCTGACGCAGATCGGGCTGGTGGTGCTGATCGGGCTGGCGGCCAAGAATGCGATCCTGATCGTCGAGTTCGCCAAGCAGAACGAGGAGGCGGGGCAGAACCGGCTGGAGGCGGCGCGCCATGCCGCCGCGACGCGCCTTCGCCCGATCGTGATGACCTCCATCGCGTTCATCCTCGGCACCCTGCCGCTGGTGATCGGACGCGGGCCGGGGTCGGAGATGCGCGAGGCGCTGGGGGTGGCTGTGTTCTTCGGGATGATCGGGGTGACGCTGTTCGGCCTGCTGTTCACGCCCGCTTTCTATGTCATCAGCCGAAATGGGGGCGACGGGCTGGCGCGGTTGCGCCGCCGCCGCGCGCCCGCCGCGCTGGCAGTGGAGGCGAACGCGTGAAACGGCGCCTCCCCCTTCTCGCGCTGGCGCTGACCGGGTGCGTGGTCGGCCCGAACTATCGCCCGCCCGCGTCACCTGCCGTTGCGACCGGGCAGCTTCGCGAGGCGCAGGTCGCGGGCGTCACCGCGACGCCGCTGCCGCCGCGCTGGTGGCGATTGTTCGACGACCCCGCGCTCGACCGGCTCGTCGACCGCGCGCTCGTCAACAACACCGACCTGCGCCAGGCCGCCGCGAACCTGCAACGTGCGCGCGCGATCCTGTCCGAGGCGCGCGCGGCGCGGCTGCCGACCAGCGAAGTGACCGCGCAATATCAGCGGCTGCGCGTCGGCGGCGGCACCACCGCCGGGTTCGGTGCGGGCACCGGCGGCGGCACCCCGCCGACGATCGACCTGTTCACCGCCGGTTTCGACGCGTCCTACGAGGTCGACCTGTTCGGCGGCGTCACTCGCTCGATCCAGGCCGCGCGCGCGGACATCGGCGCGGCGCAGGCGCAGGTCGACGCCTCACGCGTGTCGGTCGCCGCCGAGACCGCGCGCGCCTATGCCCAGGGCTGTTCCTATGCCGCGCAGGCGGAGGTCGCGCGTGAGACGGCGGCGCTGCAGGGGCGGACGCTCGACCTCACGCAACGATTGTACGCGGGCGGGCGCGGCACCGCGCGCGACGTAGCGCGCGCGCAGGTGCTGGTGGAACAGGCGAACGCGCAGGTTCCGACCTTCGAGGCGGAGCGCCGCGCCGCGCTCTACGCGCTCGCCTTCCTGACCGGCGACACGCCCGAACAGGTCGACGCGGAGGCGGCACGCTGCACGAGCGTGCCGCAGGTCCGCGACGCCATCCCGGTCGGCGACGGGCAGGCGCTGCTCGCCCGGCGACCCGATGTTCACCAGGCCGAGCGGCAGCTGGCGGGCGATGTCGCGCGCATCGGCGTGGCGACGGCGGACCTTTACCCGCATATCACCTTGCTGGGCTCACCCAATATCGGCGCCACCAAGCTCGGCGACTTGGGTAAGGCGGCGTCGTTCGGCTTTTCGGTCGGCCCGTCGATCAGCTGGGCGGGTCCCTTCAACGGCGCGGCGCGCGCGCGGGTGCGCCAGTCGCGCGCGGTCGCCGACCGCTCGCTCGCCGCGTTCGACGGCGCGGTGCTGGAGGCGCTCAAGGAAACCGAGCAGGCGCTCGCGCGGCTGGGCGGCGTGGCGCAATCGGAGGCCGCCTACGCGCGCGCGGCGGCGGCGAGCGAGGAAGCGGCGCGGCTGTCCGACGTGCGGTTCCGCGACGGGGCGGACAGCTTCCTCCAGCTGCTCGACGCGCAACGAGACCGGGCAACCGCGCGCGCGCAGCTGGCTCAGGCGCACGCCGACCGGGCGGACGCGCAGGTAAGCCTGTTCAAGGCGCTGGGCGGCGGCTGGGAAGAAGCCCCGCCCGTGCGCGAGCCCGACCGAAGCTATCGGAGCAAGTAGCGACGACCGCCGATCGCGGCTTGCTCAGCCGGCTTGAGCGGTGAGCGACGGCGTAATCAGCCCGACAATATCTTCCGCTCGCGCCGGCTTCTGGATGGCGCGGACCGACGCATAGCGCTCGGGCAGCGTCGCCGGATCATAGCCGGTCAGGAACGCGAACGGCACGCCCTGTGCGCTGAGCATGTCGGCAATGGCGAACACCATCTCGCCGCGCAGGTTGATGTCGAGCAGCGCCGCGTCGATCGCCTCACCCTCGATCAGCCGGGCGGCCCCGTCGACGCTCGGCACCGGGCCGACCACGTGCGCCCCCGCCTGCATCAATGCGTCGCAGACATCGTCCGCGAGCAGATATTCGTCCTCCGCCACAAGGATCCGCAATCCCTTGAGCCCGGCCTCGCTTGTCAACATCATCCTCGCCCCCTGCTGATCATTCGCGCGAATATCGGCGAACTTTGCGATCCAGAGCAATGACGCTGCCCCAAGTCGATGCCTACACTGGGTACACCACGCGGCCAGAACATATCCGCTATCCCCGGATATAGCGAGAACGGGGCGCGTTGGGGAGAGGCATTGGTGAGGTAATTCGATGAACGATGCCGAGACCTCGGACGGAGCCGGGCTTGCCCGCGCAGGTTCCACCAACACGGATGCGCTACGGGCCGCGCTCGACGTCGCGGGCCATGACCTCGCCGACGCGCGGCGCGAGCGTGACCTGCTCGCCGAAGCGCACCGGCTCAGCCAGGCGCGCGAGCGGATGCTGTCGGACGCGCTGCAACACCGGCTCCGCAACACGCTGGCGCTGATCCGGTCGATCATCCGGCGGACGCTCGAGACCGGCGGGTCGCAGGAGGAGGCGATCGAGCATCTCGACGGTCGCGTCGCCGCGATCGCCCGCTATCAGCGGACCACGCCCGAGGGCCTGCCATGCCCGGTCGAGCTCGAGGACATCCTGCGCGACGAGTTGCTGCCGACGCATTGCCTCGACCAGCCGGGACTGACGCTGTCCGGGCCCCCCGTTCTGGTCGAAGGCGACTCGCTGATGCCGCTCGCGCTCGCGGTGCACGAGCTGGTCACCAATTCGCTCAAGTTCGGCGCGCTCCCGCAGGATGGCGGGACGGTGAGTGTCACCTGGTCCGTCTCGGGCGAGCCAGTGCCGGACCTGCTGCACCTCGAATGGGTAGAGAAAGGCGTGGCAGTGCTCGGCGCCGCGCCCCGGCCGCGCGGCTTTGGGCAGCAATTCATCGAGGATGGCCTCGCCTATCAGCTGGGCGCGACGACCAGCTTCGATCTCCAGCCCGGCGGGTTGCGGTGCAGCATCGCGCTGCCGCTACGCCAGGGCGGCGTGGAACCGACGGGGGCCCGCCTGCGCGACGACCGGTTGGCGCGGGTGGGCTGATCCACCCCTCTCTCCCCCGGCCCTAACCGTTGGCCGCGAGGTGGCTGCCTTCACCATCGAGATGGAGGTAGTTGGGGTTGAACTGCGCGACCTGCGCCAGCCGTTGCCGGTCGAGGATGACCAGCCGCTTGCCGCTCAGCGAGATCAGGTTGCTGCTCCGCAATTCCTGCAACATCCGGTTGGCGTGAACCGCGGTAAGCCCCATCGCATCGGCGAGATCGGCCTGGACCAGCGGCAGGTCGCATTCGTCGCCGCGCGTCAGCCCCACTGCGTCCAGCCGGTAGAACAGCTCCAGCAGCAGGTGCGCCAGCCGCTCCACCGCGCTGCGCTGCCCGATATCGGTGGTCCACTCGCGCTGGATGGCGGAGGTGACCAGCGTGTCCCACCACATCGCCTGCATCACGCGCGGTCGGCCCTCGACCGTTTCCTCGAACGTCGCGCGCGGAATCTCGGCATAGGTGACCGGCGTGATCGTGCCGATCGAATGGTCCATCTGACGCAGCACATAGACGTTGAGGTCGCACAGGTCGCCGGGCAGGAACAAGGCGACGATCTGCCGCCGCCCGTCGTTGAGCAGCTTGTAGCGGCACGCCCAGCCTTCGAGGATCAGGTTGACGTGAAGCGGGCGGTCGCCTTCCTGGATGATGTCGCGGCGGGCGGGACGCTGGCGCACCCGATGTGCCGCCATCGCGTCCAGCGCAGCATGGTCGTCGCCCGACAATTTCGTGAACCGTTCGAGTTTGCGGATCAGCGGATTCATGGAGCCTGGCTCCTCCTGCGCAACGCTTCCGCAAAAATGCTGGTCGAAAGAGTCCAGTTGCGCGAGATTAACCTTTGCCATCGCGCCAAGTTCCTCACCCGTGTTCCGCAAGATCGCGTGCGATCCCGCGCCGGCATTCCGGCCGTTCTCGATTCAGCAATGGAGCAGGCGGGGTTGATGCTGTTTGCCTTCCCTTGCGAGCTTCGCATAGCGTTCCGCCAGTTCGTGATGGATCGCCGCGATAGCCGGATCGATCGCGGCGGACGCCAGATGACGCTCCCGCCGCTCACGTCCGCGATAATAGGAGACTGAATTCTCGTCCGACATGAGCGGCCCCCAATTCTTTCTGAACAGGTAAGTAACGGGGGTAAGCGAATCATAAATCCACAAAGATCAATTTCTTTATTCTGTTTGTGTCGATCAGCATCGGCACGACTCGTACGTTACCGGCCCGAAAGGGTTGGGTGCGGTCAGGCTCGCCAAGCGGTGGCTTGAACGCACAAGCTTGACCGCGGGCGCGAGCGGGTCAATCCGGTTCAGCTCAACCCGCCTTGTGGCTGCTCGCCAGTTGCAACGGCACGACCGAAAGCAAGCCCATGAAGACCCGTGCCGCCGTTGCGTTCGAGGCCAAGCGGCCGTTGGAAGTCGTGGAACTCGACCTCGACGGCCCGCGCGCGGGCGAGGTGCTGGTCGAGATCATGGCGACAGGCATTTGCCATACCGATGCGTACACGTTGGACGGGTTGGACTCGGAGGGGCTGTTCCCGAGCGTCTTGGGGCATGAGGGGGCGGGCGTGGTGCGCGAGGTCGGCGCAGGCGTGACCAGCGTCGCGGTCGGCGACCATGTGATCCCGCTCTACACGCCCGAGTGCCGGCAATGTAAATCGTGCCTGTCGGGCAGGACCAACCTTTGCACCGCGATTCGCGCGACGCAGGGCAAGGGCTTGATGCCCGACGGCACGACGCGGTTCAGCTACCGTGGCCAGCCAATCTTTCATTACATGGGCTGTTCGACGTTCTCCAACTTTACCGTCCTGCCCGAGATCGCGGTGGCGAAGATCAGGGAGGACGCGCCGTTCAAGACCAGCTGCTATGTCGGCTGCGGCGTCACCACGGGGGTGGGCGCGGTGGTCAACACGGCGAAGGTGCAGGTCGGCGAGAGCGTGGTCGTGTTCGGGCTGGGTGGCATCGGCTTGAACGTGATCCAGGGTGCCAGGCTGGCGGGCGCGGGGCGGATCGTCGGGGTGGACATCAACCCGGCGCGGGAGGAGTGGGGTCGCCGGTTCGGGATGACCGACTTCCTGAACAGCAAGGGGCTAAGCCGCGAGGAGACGATCGCCGCCATTCTCGTGCTGACCGACGGCGGCGCGGACTACAGCTTCGACTGCACGGGCAACACGGAGGTGATGCGGACCGCGCTGGAATGCTGCCACCGCGGCTGGGGCACCAGCATCATCATCGGCGTGGCGGAAGCGGGGCGCGAGATCAGCACGCGGCCGTTCCAGCTGGTGACGGGCAGGAACTGGCGCGGCACCGCGTTCGGCGGCGCGAAGGGGCGGACCGACGTGCCCAAAATCGTCGACTGGTACATGACCGGCAAGATCGAGATCGACCCGATGATCACGCATGTGCTGAGCCTTGACGAGATCAACCACGGGTTCGACCTGATGCACCGGGGCGAGAGCATCCGCTCGGTGGTGGTGTATTGATGGAGACGGTCTCCACCAGCAAGGCGTTCGGGGGCGTGCAGGGCGTGTACCGCCACGCCTCCGCCGCGACGGGCACCGACATGACCTTTTCCGTGTTCGTGCCGCCACACGCGCCGGGGGCGAAACTGCCGGTGATGTGGTACCTGTCGGGACTGACCTGTACGCACGTCACCGACAAGGGCGAGTATCGACGCGCCTGCGCCGACCTCGGGCTGGTGTTCGTTGCGCCGGACACCTCGCCCCGCGGCGAGGGCGTGGCGGACGATCCGGCCTATGACATGGGGCAAGGGGCAGGCTTCTACGTCGATGCGACCCAGGAGCCCTGGGCGGCGCACTTCCGCATGTGGAGCTACGTCATCAACGAGCTGCCTGCCCTCCTCGCGCGCGAGTTCCCGGTCGACACCGCGCGGCAGGCGATCACCGGGCACTCGATGGGCGGGCACGGCGCGCTGACGATCGGGCTGAGCTTTCCCGACCGCTTCCGCTCGGTAAGCGCGTTCGCGCCGATCGCTGCGCCTGCCCAAGTGCCGTGGGGCGAGAAAGCGCTGGGCAGCTACCTCGGCCCCGACCGCGCTGCCTGGCGCGCTCACGATGCGGTGGCGCTGATCGAGGATGGCGCGCGCGTGTCCGAGCTGCTGGTCGACATCGGGGACGCGGACCCGTTCTTGGCCGAGCAGCTTCGCCCCGAGCTGTTGCAAGACGCCTGCGCGCAAGGAGCGATCGACCTGACGCTGCGGGTTCAGCCGGGCTACGACCACAGCTACAATTTCATCTCGACCTTCATGACCGATCACCTCCACTGGCACGCGGAGCGGCTCGGGTGACGCGCTACGACGTCGTGATCGTCGGCGCTGGCCATGGCGGGGCGAGCGCGGCCATCGCGCTTCGCCAGCGCAAGTTCATCGGCAGCATCGCGATGGTCGGTGAGGAGCCCGAGCTTCCCTATGAGCGCCCGCCGCTGTCCAAAGAGTATCTGGCGGGCGATAAGGCATTCGAGCGGCTGCTGATCCGCCCCGCCGCCTTTTGGGCGGAGCGCGAGGTGGCGATGCTGACCGGGCGGGAGGTGACGGCGGTCGACCCGGACGCGCGCACCGTGACCACAGCCGATGGTGAAGCGATCGGCTATGGCCAGCTGATCTGGGCGGCGGGCGGCCACCCGCGGCGGCTCAGCTGTTCGGGGCACGACCTCGTGGGCGTGCATTCGGTCCGGAGTCGCGCAGATGTCGACCGGATGATGGCGGAGCTCGTCACCACGTCCCGCGTCGTGGTGATCGGCGGCGGCTATATCGGGCTGGAGGCGGCGGCGGTGCTCGCCAAACTTGGCAAGCAGGTGACGGTGCTCGAAGCGCAGGATCGCGTGCTGGCGCGCGTCGCGGGCGCGGCGCTGTCGCGCTTCTACGAGGCGGAGCACCGCGCGCACGGGGTCGATGTGCGGCTCGGCGTCGCGGTGGACTCCATCGTCGGCGCGGAGGGGCGCACGACGGGCGTCCGGCTCGCGACCGGCGAGGTGCTGGCGTGCGAGATGGTGATCGTCGGCACCGGCATCGTTCCCGCGGTCGCGCCGCTGCTCGCCGCGGGCGCGGAGGGCGGTAACGGTGTCACGGTTGACGAGCATGGCCGCACGTCGCTGGCCGACGTATACGCGATCGGCGATTGCGCCCTTCATGCCAACGCATTCGCGGACGGGGCTACGCTCCGGCTCGAGTCCGTTCAGAACGCCAACGACATGGCCGCGACGGTGGCGAAGGCGATCACCGGCGAGCCCGAACGGTACGCTGCCGTACCCTGGTTCTGGTCGAACCAATACGACCTCAGGCTGCAGACGGTCGGCCTGTCCACCGGGCACGACGCGGAGGTGACGCGCGGTGACCCCGCGACGCGCTCGTTCTCGGTCGTGTACCTGAAGGGCGGTCGCGTCGTCGCGCTCGACTGCGTCAACGCGGTCAAGGACTATGTGCAAGGCCGCGCGCTGGTCGTGAGCGCCGTCGCCGCCGACCCCGCGCGGCTGGCGGATGCGGCGACCCCGCTCAAGGACGTCGCCGCATCCGCTTCAGGCTGACTCGAGCATCCCGAGTCGCTCCTCCAGCCCGCTCTGCTCGCGCCACAGCGCCGGGGGCACGCGCTCGCCAAGCGTCTTCAGGTCCTCCGCATTCAGCGTGGCCTCGCGCCGCCAGGTGTCGGTGTCGACCGTGAGCAGCAGGTCGAGCTTGTCCGCCGCCAGCGACAGCCCGGCAAGGTCGAGGTCCTCGCGCCGCGGCAGGCGGCCAACCGGCGTGTCCTCCGCATTGATCTTGCCTTCGACCCGGTCGACGATCCATTTCAGCACGCGCGCATTGTCGCCGAAGCCCGGCCACACGAACTTGCCGTTCGCGTCCTTGCGGAACCAGTTGACCATGTAGATTCGCGGTAGCTGCCCCGGGTCGGACGCCGCCGCCGCACCCATCCGCAGCCAGTGCGCGAGATAGTCCGCCATGTCATAGCCGCAGAACGGCAGCATCGCGAACGGGTCGCGCCGCAGCGCGCCGACCGTGCCCTCCGCTGCCGCGGTGCCTTCAGAGGCCATGTTGGCGGCGAGATAGACGCCGTGGTTCCAGTCATAGGCCTCCGTCACCAGCGGCACCGCGCTCGCCCGGCGACCGCCGAACAGGATCGCGGAGATCGGCACGCCCGCGGGGCTGTCCCACTCATCCGCGATTACCGGGCATTGCGCGGCGGGCACGGTGAAGCGTGCATTGGGGTGCGCGGCGGGCTTGCCCGACCCCGGCGTCCACGGCTCGCCCTGCCAGTCGATCAGGTTCGCGGGCGGCGTGTCGGTCAGCCCTTCCCACCATACGTCGCCGTCGGTGGTGAGCGCGGTGTTGGTGTAGATCGCGTTGGCGGTCAGCGTTTCCACCGCGTTGCGGTTGGTCGACAGGCCCGTGCCCGGCGCGACGCCGAAGAACCCGGCTTCCGGGTTGATCGCATAGAGCCGCCCGTCCTTGCCGAACCGCATCCAGGCGATGTCGTCGCCGATCGTCTCCGCCGTCCAGCCGGGGATGGTCGGCTCGAGCATCGCCATGTTGGTCTTGCCGCACGCGCTGGGGAAAGCGGCGGCAATGTAGTGCGCGCGGCCCTCGGGCGAGGTAAGCTTGAGGATCAGCATATGCTCGGCGAGCCAGCCCTCGTCGCGCGCCATCACGCTGGCGATGCGCAGCGCGAAGCATTTCTTGCCGAGCAGCGCGTTGCCGCCATAGCCCGAGCCATAGGACCAGATCTCGCGCGTTTCGGGGAAGTGGACGATCCACTTCTCCTCGTTGCACGGCCATGGCACATCGGCCTGCCCGGGGGCGAGCGGCGCGCCGACCGAATGGACGCAGCGGACGAAGAAACCGTCATCGCCCAGCATTTCCAGCGCGGGCGCGCCCATGCGGGTCATGATCCGCATCGACAGCACGACATAGGCGCTGTCGGTGAGCTCGACGCCGATCGCCGATTGCGGCGAGCCGATCGGCCCCATGCAGTACGGCACGACATACATGGTGCGCCCGCGCATCGCGCCATCGAACAGCCGGTCGAGCGTGCCGCGCATCTCGCCCGGCTCCTTCCAGTTATTCGTCGGCCCCGCGTCGCTCTCGCTTTCCGAGCAGATAAACGTGCGGCTCTCGACCCGGGCAACGTCGCGGGGGTCGGAGCGGGCGTAGAAGCTGTTGGGCCGCTTGGCCGGGTCGAGCGCGGTCAGCGTCCCCGCCTCGACCAGTTCCTGCGTCAGCGCGTCCCACTCGGCCTGGCTGCCGTCGCACCAGCGGATCGCGTCGGGCTGCGCCTGCGCGGCGATCTCGCGCACCCAGTCGACCAGCGCCACATGCTGGGGAACATCGCCCTCTTCACGGATCAGCCCAACCGGGTCGGCCAGTGTCGCCATTTCACTCCACTCCTGAAAAATGAACGCGGTCTCACCGCCAGCTGGGGCCTTCCCTGAACCAAGTGCGGCGCAATCGCAACGTCCCAGGTCCTGCCCGGCGGTGCGGCATGCCCGTGAATGGGCCAATCCGCTATTTAGGCCCATGGTCACCGACGGGTTGCGGCGCGACTGTCGCGCGGACGGGCGGTTGTGGCATAGCGGGGTCATGCCCACCGCCCATCCACGCCGCGCGCGATGCCGTTGAGCGGCGGACGGCGCGCCTTGGTTGTGGCGCTGCCCTGCCTCCTCGCGTCGCTGCTGCTGTTCTGGCCGGGGTTCACGCCCTATGACAGCGTCGCACAATATGCGCAGGTGCTGTCGGGCGAGTATACCGACTGGCACCCGCCCGCGATGGCGCGGTTGTGGTCGCTGCTCCACGCCGCGCTCGGCGGCGGGGCGGGGCCGATGCTCGCGGTGCAGATGGGGCTGTACTGGCTCGGGCTGGCGCTGATCGCGGGAGCGCTGGCGGATCGGGGGCGTGGGCGGGCGGCAATCGCGGTGCTGCTGATTGGTCTGTGGCCGCCGTTTCTCGGCTGGCAGGCGGCGGTGCTCAAGGACGCGCAGATGGCGGGCGCGACGCTCGCGGCGGTGGGGCTGGTCGCGCACTGGCGGCTGCGCGAGCGGGCGGTGCCTGTCTGGGCATGGGCGCTGGCGGCGGTGCTGCTCGGCTATGCGACGCTGGTGCGCGCCAATGCGGTGTTCGCGACGATGCCGCTGCTGGTGATGCTGATACCGATACCGAGACACCGGGTGTGGCAGCGCTTGGCGGTCGGGTTGGTCGCGACGGTGCTGGTGCTCGCCGCCTCCGGCCCGGTCAACCACGACCTGCTCGATGCGGAGCCGACCGGAGTCGCGCGGTCGCAGGCGATCTATGATCTGGCGGGCATCGCCGTGCGCGCGCCCGAAACCGCCGACTTGCCGCTCGACGCCGCATCCCGCCGCGCGCTCGTCGCCAGGCATTGCGTTACGCCCTTCTTCTGGGACCCGCTCGGCAGCCCCGACCGGTGCGACGCGGTGGTGGCGCCGTTGCGCGACATCCCCGTGCCGACGCTCTACTTCGATCTGGCGAGCGCGGCGCTCCACCATCCTGTGGCCTATGCGGCGCAGCGCTTGGCGCATCTCAACTCGACCGATCGCTGGCTCGTTCCGCGCGGGTGGACCAGCGCCGCGCCACCCGAGTTCATCCAGTCCAACGACCTGGGGCTGACCCAGCCCGGCGCGGGCGCGCGTGCGTTCCAGCGCTTGGGCGGGTGGCTGGTCGAGACCCCGCCCGCCTGGCCGATCGCTTGGATCGCGGTGGCGCTGGTCGCGCTCGTGGTCACCGCGCGCCGTCCGCGCGGCCCCGCGCGCGATCTCGCGCTGGCGTTGCTGGTGTCGGCGCTGACGCTGGAGGCGAGCTTCGCCGCGCTCTCCATCGCGTCGGACCTGCGCTATCACCTGTGGCCGATGCTCGCGGCGGCGCTGGGTTTGGCGCTGCTCGGCCGCCCCCTCGACCGGGAGCGCCGCCTCGTCAACGCGGGCGGCGCGGCGGTATTGCTCGTAATCGGCGCGGGGGTGGCCGCCCGAGTCGTCCTCCCGCCCGCGCCGACCAGTTATCAGGCGATGCTGCAGGGCTGAACGCGCGCAGTCCGCGCTTGCGGGCGGGCGCGTTTGGGCGCAAGCGCCCGCCCGCCATGCGCGCCGTGTCGCTTCGCCCCTTCACCCGCGCCCGCGAGGCCGCCGCCTCGCGTCCGGCGGACGGGGAGCAGACCGGCGCGCATCCCGTGTCGAACGGCGTCGCCGCGCTCACGCTCGGCGCGATCGGCGTGGTGTTCGGCGATATCGGCACCAGCCCGCTCTACGCCTATCGCGACGCGCTCGCGCAGACGGTGGCGGGCGGCACCGGCCGGGCGGAGATCGTCGGCGTGCTGTCGCTCGCGCTCTGGGCGCTGATCATCGTCGTCACGCTGAAATACGTCCTGTTCCTGCTGCGCGCCGACAACAACGGCGAGGGCGGGGTGCTGTCGCTGATGGCGCTGGCGCAGCGCGCGACGGGCTCAAAGGCGGCGGTCGTGCTGGTGCTCGGCGCGGCGGGTGCGGCGTTGTTCTATGGCGACGCGATCATCACCCCCGCGCTGTCCGTCCTGTCGGCGGTGGAGGGGATGAAGACGGTGCCGGGGCTGGAGGGCCTGTCGCTGCCCGTGATTCTCGGCTCGACCGTCGGCATCCTGGTCGGGCTATTCCTGATCCAGGCGCGCGGCACCGCGAGCGTCGCGAAGTTCTTCGGGCCGGTGTGCCTCCTGTGGTTCTTCACCATCGGCGGGCTGGGCGCGTGGCATCTCGCCGACGAGCCGCGCATCCTCGGCGCGTTCAATCCGCTGGCGGCGGTCGCATTCATGGCCGGGCACGGCACGGCCGGGCTGTTCGTGCTCGGCGCGGTGTTCCTGACGGTGACGGGCGCGGAGGCGCTGACCGCCGATATGGGCCATTTCGGCGCGCAGCCGATCCGGATCGGCTGGTTCGGGCTGGTCTTCCCCGCGCTCCTGCTCAACTATCTGGGGCAGGGGGCGCTCGCGCTGCACACGCAGGAGGCGACGCACGGGGCGTTCCGCAATGCCGACTGGTTCTTCCTGATGGCCCCCGTGTCGCTCCGCGCGCCGTTGGTGGTGCTGGCGACCGCGGCGACGATCATCGCGTCGCAGGCGGTGATCACCGGCGCGTTCTCGCTCTCGCAACAGGCGATCGCGCTGGGACTGCTCCCGCGCATGACGATCCGCCAGACCTCGCACGAACATGCGGGGCAAATCTATATGCCCGTGGTCAACTGGCTGATTCTCGCGGGCGTGCTGATCCTGGTGCGCGCGTTCCAGACCAGCTCGGCGATGGCGGCGGCGTACGGCATCGCGGTGACGGGGACGATGGTGATCACCACCTGCCTCGCATTCGTGGTCGTCACGCGGCTGTGGAAGTGGCGGCTCCTGACCGCGCTGCTGGTGATCGCGCCGCTGCTGCTGCTCGACCTAGTCTTTTTCGGCGCCAACGTGCTGCGCGTCGCGGAAGGGGGGTGGGTGCCGCTGCTGGTCGCGGCGATGATGGGGCTGGTGATCGCGACCTGGCGGCGCGGGCGCGCGCTGCTCGCCGAGCGGATGCGGAGCGACAGCGTGGCGCTGACCGATATCGTCGCGGCGCTCAGCCGGCGTCCGCCCGAGCGGGTGGAGGGCACCGCCATCTTCCTCGCGCGCGACCCCGACGAGGCCCCGCCCGCGCTGCTCCACAACCTCAAGCACAACAAGGTGCTCCACGCGCGCAACCTGGTGCTGACGGTCAAGACGGTCCCCAAGCCGCACGTTCCGCCCGAGCACCGGCTCAAGACCGAGCGGTTGAGCGACGACTTCGACCGCGCGATGCTGACCTATGGCTATATGGACGCGTTCGACGTCCCCGCCGACCTGTTGCGCGCCGACGGCCTCGCCTCCCCGCGCGCGTCGTACTTCATCAGCCGCAACCAGGTGAGCGCGGGCGCGCGCAAGGGAATGCCGTTCTGGCAGGACGTGATCTTCCTCGCGCTCCAGCGCAACGCGGTCGACCCGACGCAATTCTTCCACATCCCGCCCAACCGGGTGGTGGAATTGGGCAGCCGGGTGGAGGTGTGAGTGGCTGAGGTCGACACCTCGCGCCCCTTTTCGTCACCCCGGGCTTGATCCGGGGTTCCGCTTTGTCCCGCCGTTGAAGAGGAAGAAGCGGGATCCCGGCTCAAGGCCGGGATGACGGCCAGCATCTTGCTCTAGCTGTCGACCCGCGTCAGCCCGGCCGCATAGTCGCGCTGGCGCTGTGCGTAATGCGCGGCCGACACGCGCAGGGCGGCGATCTCCTCCGCCGACAGCGCGCGCGCGACGCGGGCTGGGGCACCAACGATGAGGCTGCCCGGCGGGAACGCCTTGCCCTCCGTCACCAGCGCGCCCGCGCCGACCAGCGAGTCGGGGCCAATAAACGCCCGGTTGAGCACGGTCGCGCCCATGCCGACCAGCGCATTGTCGCCGATCGTGCAGCCGTGCAGGATCGCATGGTGGCCGACGGTGACGCCCGCGCCGATCGAGAGCGGCGCGCCCGGGTCGGAGTGGAGCATCGCGCCTTCCTGGACATTGGTCCGGTCGCCGACGACGATCGGCGTGTTGTCCGCGCGGATCACCGCGCCGAACCAGATGCCGACCTCATGCCCCAGCTGCACGTCGCCGATCAGGTCGGCGGACGGCGCGACCCAGCTGTCGGCGGGGACGGATGGCTGCTGCCCGCGAACCGCATAGAGCGGCATCAGCCCCGCGCCTTTGCCAGCGCGCGGTAGCGGTGGAGCAGCGGCTCGGTATAGCCATTGGGCTGTTCCACCCCCTCGAACACCAGCGCGCGGGCGGCCTGCCAGGCGAGCCCGTCGGGGGTCAGCTTGCGGTACAGCGGGTCGCCTTCGTTCTGCGCGTCGACCTTCGCCGCCATGCGAGCAAAGGCGGCGTCGACCTCCTCGGGCGTGGCGACGCCGTGGAGCAGCCAGTTGGCAATGTGCTGCGACGAAATGCGCAGCGTCGCGCGGTCCTCCATCAGCCCGATGTCGTGAATGTCGGGCACCTTGGAACAGCCGACTCCCTGATCGATCCAGCGCACCACATAGCCGAGAATGCCTTGCGCGTTGTTGTCTAGCTCCTCGCGCACCTCCTCGGGCCGCCAGTCGCGGCCGAGGGCGACGGGAATGGTGAGCAGCCGGTCGAGGCTGGCGATGTCCTCCTTCCGCCGCTCAGCCTGGCGCTGGGCGACATCGACGCGGTGGTAATGCGTCGCGTGGAGCGTCGCGGCGGTGGGGGAGGGTACCCAGGCGGTGGTCGCGCCCGTCATCGGATGCGCGATCTTCTGCTCGAGCATGTCCGCCATCCGGTCGGGGGCGGCCCACATCCCCTTGCCGATCTGCGCCTTGCCGGAAAGGCCGCAGGCGAGCCCGATCTGGACGTTGCGGTCCTCATAGGCCTTGATCCAGTCGGCGGTCTTCATCTCGCCCTTGCGGATCATCGCGCCGGCCTGCATCGACGTGTGCATCTCGTCGCCGGTGCGGTCGAGAAAGCCGGTGTTGATGAACACGATGCGGTTCCGGACCGCGTGGATGCAGGCGGCGAGGTTGGCGCTGGTGCGGCGCTCCTCGTCCATCACGCCGACCTTGATCGTATGGCGGGGAAGGGCGAGCAGGTCCTCGACCGCGTCGAACAGCCGGTTGTTGAACGCCGCCTCGTCCGGCCCGTGCATCTTGGGCTTGACGATGTAGATCGAGCCCGCGCGGCTGTTGCGCCGCTCGCCATTGATGTCGTGGAGCGCGCACAGCGAGGTGACGATCGCGTCGAGGATGCCCTCGGGCGCTTCGGAGCCATCCGGGAGGTGGACGGCGGGCGTGCTCATCAGATGGCCGACGTTGCGGACGAACAGCAGCGAGCGGTCGGGGAGGGTGAACGCCGACCCGTTCGGCGCGGTATAGCTTCGGTCGAGGTTGAGGCGGCGGGTGACCTCTCTGCCACCCTTCTCGAACGTGTCGGTGAGATCGCCGCGCATCAGCCCCAGCCAGTTGGCATAGGCGGCGACCTTGTCCTCCGCATCGACCGCTGCGACCGAGTCCTCAAGGTCGCAGATGGTGGTGACGGCGGATTCAAGGATCACGTCGGCGATCCCCGCCGGGTCGTCGCGCCCGATCGGGTGGGCGCGGTCGATCACGACTTCAATGTGGAGGCCGTTGTGACGGAAGAGCAACGAAGTGGGTGCGTCGGGCTGACCGCGAAAACCTACCCATTGATCGTCGGCTTCGGAGTGCCAGTCCGCTTCCAGCGCACCAGATGATCCCGACGGCTCGGGGGACCAATGGAATCGAGGTCGTCCATCCTCGACGGTCATGCCGGTGACGTCAGACCAAGTTCTTCGATCCAAGGGCACGGCAATATCTAGGAAGTCCTTGGCCCAAGTGATCACCTGCGCCCCGCGCTCCGCGTCATAGCCGCCCGCCTTGCGCTCACCCGGGATCGCGTCCGTCCCGTACAGCGCGTCATACAGGCTGCCCCAGCGTGCGTTCGCCGCGTTGAGCAGGAAGCGCGCGTTGAGGATCGGCACGACGAGCTGCGGCCCGGCGATGTGGGCGACCTCGTCATCGACGTTCTCGGGTGAGACCTCGAACGGCAAGGGTTCAGGGACGAGATAGCCGATCTCGCGCAGGAAAGCCTGATACTCGGCCTGCTCGATCGGCCCCGAATGCTCCTTGTGCCAAGCGTCGATCTCCGCCTGCATCCGGTCGCGGGTGGCGAGCAGCTCGCGGTTCTCAGGCGTCAGCCACGCGAAGATGTCGGCCACGCCTCGCCAGAACGCGTCCGGCTCCAGCCCCGTCCCAGGCAACGCCCGCTCATCGATGAACCGCGCCAACGTGTCCGCGACCTGTAGCCCAGCCTTGTCCATCATCGCCCCCATCGTCGTGCGCGCGCCCTAGCCGGTGCGGACGGGTTTAACCACCTCGCCGCGCGCGGCGGGTCGGGGCGACGAGGTGGTCGAGGAAGTTGCTGAGCTCCGTCCGCCGCCGCGCCTCCACTGCCACGTCGTCGGCGATCCCTAGCCGCCATCGCGCCGAGCGGCTGTCGGGGTCGCGGTGGACGCGGTCGAACAGCGCCGCCTGAGCTTCCACCTCGTCCGCATCCTCTGCCAAGCCCTGCTCGACCAGCTCGTCCTTGCTCCGCCTCAGCGCCGCCGCGATCTCGCCGGGCGCGAGCTCGGGATGATATTGCACACCCCAGAACACCGCTTCGCCGACGCGGATCTCCGCCGCCTGCACCTGCGCCGCCTCGCTGCCCGCGAGCAGCGTCGAGCCCGGCGGCAGTTCCTCCACCTCGTCGCCGTGCATCGTCAGCGCCTCCCACGTCGCGCCGCGTCCCGCCAGCAACGGATGCTCGCGCCCCGCCCCGCTCGGAGCGATCCGCCGCGCAACCCCCGCCTCGCGCCGCGCGCCGCTCGCGCGGACGCGCCCTCCGGCCGCCGCGGTCGCGACCTGCAACCCCGCGCACGAGCCGAAGCTCGGGGTCCCGCTGGCGAACACGTCGCGCATGAACGCGATCTGCCGCCGCACCTCGGGCGTGTCGGCATAGACGTGGAGCGGCGAGCCCGACACGAACACCGCGTCGAACGCGGCCAGCGCCTCGACCGACAGCGGCGGCGCGTCCTCCTCGGCGGGCGCTGCGAGCGCCACCTCGCACCCGGGGCGCATCTGCTCCAGCGTCGCGCGATAGCTCTCACCCGCGCTCTTGCCCGCGCTGCGGCGGCGTTCCTCCTGCTCCTCCGCCGTCTCGCTCTCGACGACTAGGAAGCGCCAGCGCGCGTCCGTCACGCCGCCGCCGCATGGGTACGCGCGGGCGCGGCGATTTTGGCCAGCGTCTCTTTCAGCGACACCGCGTAGTCGTCCGCGCCGATCGCCGCGCGCGCCTGCGCGTCGGACTGCCCCTTCGCATCCTCCGGCCACAGCCCGACCACGACGCGCGCGTGCGGTGCCTTGGCGCGTAGGCGCCGGACGAGGAAGCGCAGGTGCGCGGGCGAGCCGGCGAGGTGAAGGTAGGAGATCGCCACCACATCCACTCCCGACAGGTTGAGCGAGGCGATCGCCTCGCGCGAGACCGCGTCATGGCTGACGCGGCGGGCTTCGACGCCCCGCGCGCGCAGCAGCTGGCCGAGCATCGCCGTCACCGCCTCGTCGAACGGCCCGCGCCCCGCGACACAGGCCACCGTGCCCGCGGCGATCGGCGCTTCGCCCTCCACGGGACGCGCATGGTCGGCGAGGTCGTCGATCATCAGCAGCATCGAGCGCGCCATCGACGCCTCCTTTGCCGGGTCCACCGTCCCGCGCGCCTCGTCATCGGCGGCTAGGCGAAGGCCCTGAAGCACCACCCCGTCATAATAATCGACCAATGTCTCATGCTCGAGCAGCGCCTCCGCCTGCGCCAGCGCCTCGTCGACATTGTTCGCGAGCACCCGCTGGTAGAAGCTCTCCACCGGCGTCAGCGCAGGCCGGTCGCCGAGCAGCACGTCGAAGAACTCGAGGCTCTTCACATGCCGCCCGGTCACCACCAGGCACAAGGTGAGCGGGGTCGACAGGATCAGCCCGATCGGCCCCCACAGCCAGCTCCAGAAGATCGCCGCGACGATGACGGAGGTCGGCGACAGCCCGGTCGAGTGGCCGTAGAGCAGCGGCTCGACGACATAGCCGGTGATCGGCTCGACGATGAAGAACAGCGCCAGCGCCTCGATCGCGAGGCTCCAGCCGGGCGCGATTGCTGCTCCCAGCGCCGCGGGCGCGATGGAGGCGAGGAACGAGCCGACATAGGGCACGAACCGCAGCATTCCCGCCAAGATGCCCCACATGGCGGGCGCAGGGATGCCGATGATCCACAGGCCGATTCCGATCACCACGCCGAACGTGGTGTTCACCGACAGCTGCGACAGGAAATAGCGGCTGAGCCGCTGCCCCGCATCGTCCATCGCCAGCGTGGTGCGGTGAAGATCGGTCGAACCGAACAGCCGGATGAACCGGTCGCGCAGATCTTCCTTCTGCAGCAGGATGAAGATCGCCACCACCAGCACGATCAGCAGCGTCTCCAACGGGGCCAGCACCGGCCCGAGGATGGAGCGCGCGACCGTCAAGGGCGAGGTGCCGTTGTTGACCACCTCCACCGGCACCGCGCGCCGCTGTGCGCCCGTCTGCGGCGATGGCCCGGTCAGCGTTCCCGGCGCGCCGGTGCGCGCGGAGGCCTTGCCCGAATGTTGCGGCGCGAACATGCTGGTGACGGAAGCGAGATGCTCGGTCGCGTAGACCCGCGCGCTGCCGATCTTGGTCTCGATCGTCTGCGCATATTGCGGCGCGTCGGCGGTCAGCCCCGCGACCTGCGTCCCGATCAAGGTGCCGAGCGCGCCGACCACACCCAGCGCGGCGAGCACGGACAGGATCACCGCGGGCGCGCGGGGAATGCGGATGCGCTGGAGCAGCCTCACCACCGGCGACAGCACGAACGACAGCAGCACCGCGAGCGTGATCGGGATCAGCACATCGTGCGCGAAGTAGAGCGCCGCGACCACCGCCACCGCGACCACCACGCCGAGCAGCCCGCGCGCCTCGGGGGCGCCCGTTGCGGGCACCTGCGCCGCGCCCGGCGCGGGGTTGCGCGAGCCGGTGGCGGCATCCTCATACCCGGCGACGTCCGTGTTGATCCCCGTCATGCGCTGCCCGTCCCTGTTGCGACCCTGCTAACGCATGAGGTCAACGCGCGGGTGCGAGGCCGGCTCCTGCACGCATCCCACCGCGGGCCTGCGGGTCAGGAGTTCCCATTGGCACCGTTTCCCCTGCCCCTGCACCGTCTGCATCTCCGCCAGCCCCGCAATGGGCTTCACCGAACAGGGGAGCGCGGGCAGGTAGATCGCGCGGTGGCACCAGCCGCAGTCCGCCCAGCCGTGATCGCCCGGCCCGGTGGTCCAGGGCGGCGCTTCGCCGCATGTGTCGTCAAGCAAGGGTTCACGCTCCGGCTGTGAAAGGGGCAGACCTATCAACGCTTTAACCGGCGGGGGTTCCCCAAGGCGGGCGGAGTTTCGACGTGCCTCAACTTATCCGCCCGGCCAAGCGTTAGGCTTTTTTCCCGCATCTCAGGGGTGTTCATGTCGTTTCGTCGCTTCCTGCCCCTCGCCGCCCTGCTCGTCACCGCCGCTGCGCCATCGCCGACGCATGGGCTGACCGTTGACGTGAGCAACGTCCGCGTCGCCAAGGGGCGGGTGCGTGTCGACGTCTGCACGGAGGCGAGTTTCGTCAGCACCAAGCTGAGCTGCCCGTTCTCGGGTTCGGCGGTGGCGCGGGCCGGGGTAACGACCGTGGTCGTGCCCGACCTGCCGCCCGGCCATTACGCGGTGCAGGCGTTTCTGGACGAGAACAGCAACAACAAGGTCGACATGGCGCTGTTCGGGAAAGTGCCCAAGGAGGGCGTCGGGTTCTCCAACGATCCCAAGATCGGCTTCGGCCCGCCCAAGTTTGCGGACGCCGCCTTTGTTCACGGGGGCGCGGACCAGCACATCAAGCTGACCCTGCGCTACTATCTCTGATGCGGTCACCCGTCCCGCGCCTCGTCGCGCTCGGCGTCGCGCGGCCCTGGGCGACGCTGGCGGCGGCGCTGGCATTGCTGCTCGTCGCGCTCGGGTTCGCGGCGACGCATTTCAGCATGACGACGGACACCGAGGCGCTGATCGCGCCGACGGTCGACTGGCGGCGGCAGGAGCTCGCCAAGGACCGCGCCTTCCCGCAGCTCGCGGACGCGATGGTGGTGATCGTCGACGGGCGGACGCCCGAGCTGGCGGAAGCGGGCGCGGCGCGGCTGGCGGCGGCGTTCGCGGGTGATCACGCGCATTTCCGCCGGGTGACGCGCCCTGATGGTGGCGACTGGTTCGCGCGCGAGGGGTTGTTGTTCGGCAGCCGCGAGGACGTGCGCGCCTCGACCGCGGCGCTGGTGGAGGCGCAGCCGCTGCTGGGGCCGCTCGCCGCCGACCCGAGTTTGCGGGGGGTGACGACCTCGCTGTCGACGGTGCTCGACGGGGTGGCGAACGGCTCGACCACGCTCGACCGCGTCGACGCGCCGATGCGCGCGCTGGGCGGCGCGGCGGAGGCGTCGCTGGCGGGGCGGCCCGCATATTTCTCTTGGCAGCGCCTGTTCGGCGGCAAGGGCGCTCTTGCTGCACCGACGCGGCGGCTGGTGCTGGTGCAGCCGGTGCTCGACTACGCCTCGCTGACCCCGGGCGAGGCCGCGAGCGAGGCGGTGCGCGCCGCCGCCGCCAGGCTCGGCCCGGGCGTCCGCGTCCAGATCACCGGCGACGCGCCGCTCGCGGACGAGGAATTCGCGACCCTGCGGGAGAATATCGGGCTGGTCGGGGTCGTGATGCTGCTGGCGATGCTGGTGACGCTGTGGTTCGCGGTGCGATCGGCGCGGTTGGTGGCGGCGATCTTCGTGACCACGGTGGTCGGGCTGGTGGTGACGGCGGCGATGGGGCTGCTCGCGGTAGGGCGGTTCAATCTCATCTCGGTCGCGTTCATTCCGCTGTTTGTCGGGCTGGGGGTGGATTTCGGCATCCAGCTCACCGTGCGGTTCAACGCCGAGCGGGGTGAGGGCTTCGCCCCACGCGAGGCGTTGACGCGTGCGGCGGCGGCGCTGGGAGCACCGCTAAGCCTCGCGGCGGGGGCGGTGTTCCTAGGCTTCGGCGCGTTTCTGCCGACCGCCTATGTCGGCATCGCCGAGCTGGGCGTGATCGCGGGGCTGGGGATGGTGGTGGCGCTGTTGTTCAGCGTGACGTTGCTGCCCGCGCTGATC
>CAXTTU010000014.1:0-11879 GCA_964247225.1 uncultured Sphingomonas sp.
ACGGGCGCGGGGCGGACGCGATCGCGCCGATGGTGCTCGCGGACAAGCTCCCCCCCGGCCCTCCCCCGCCCCGCGCCGCGGGGGTCGAGCCGTACGCGTTGTTCGTGGGCGGCGCATTCTACGCCAATGTCGAGGGGGTGCGCTGGTGGGCGCGCGAGGTCGCGCCTCGGCTGCCGATCCGCACGGTCGTGGTCGGACGCGGGATGGAAGTGTTGGCGAGCGAGCTGGCGGGGAATAGCAAGGTCAAGCTGGTCGGCGCGGTCGAGGACCTCGCGCCCTGGTATCGCGACGCCGCCTTTGCGATCGCGCCGATCTTCGACGGGTCAGGGATGAAGACCAAGGTCGCCGAGGCGCTGATGTTCGGCAAGCGGGTGATCGGTACGCCCGAAGCTTTCTCGGGCTATAACGAGGCGGTGGTCGCGTCGGGCTGGCTATGCGCGGACGCGGATGCGTTTACGCGCGCGGTCGAGGCGGCGCTCACGCGCAATCTCCCCGGCTTCGATCTCGCGCTGCGCCAGTTCTACGAGCAGCAATATTCCTTTGACGCCGCTCGCGCTCGCTTGCGAACGATCCTGGGCGTCGGAGCCTAGCCACCTCGCTCCGGCCAGGTGGCAAGAAACCGCGCCAGCCCCGGATAGACCAGCCCGCGCCCGAACGGCGCAAGGTGCCCCGAGTCGCGCATCACCAGTTGGCCGTGGTCATAGACCAGGCACTCATGCCCATGGCAAAGCTCGCGTGTCGGGTCGAAGAAATCGGCGGCCCCGACCAGCGCGCGCAGCCGCGCATTCACCGACCAGTCGTTGTTGGCGGCGGTGTAGAAGGGCGCATCCGGATACGGTCGCTTACCCAGCCGGTATCCGAGGTAACCCGGGTTGGAGAAAGCGAAGGTCGGGTTGT
The DNA here is from genome assembly GCA_964247225.1 of uncultured Sphingomonas sp. GTDB lineage: Bacteria > Pseudomonadota > Alphaproteobacteria > Sphingomonadales > Sphingomonadaceae > Sphingomonas. The sequence continues at coordinate 898 of CAXTTU010000014.1, forward strand.
CCCCCACCAGCGCGACCTGGACGCCCGCGGCGCGGAGCCGAGCGACAGTGACCGCGACGCGATCAACGTCGAGCCGGTTCTGCCGTAGAATATACGCCCAATTGCCCGACAGCACGACGCGCGTGACCCCGTACCGCTTGATGATGCCGAGCACCTGATCGTTGTTGGCACGACATTCCGGCTCGCCCGCAATGTCGGTGTCGAGCAGCGGCAGGCACCCCGACGTAGCGTAGAGCAGGATGTTCGGCGCGGGGCGGCCGTGGCGGATCACGTCGCGATACTGGTTCGCGTGCGAATCGCCCCATAGCAGCGTTGACGGGCCGGCACCGCGGGTCAGGTAACAATCGGCACCGGACCATTGCCGCCAGCTTGCACCCTTCAACAGGCAGGTCGGTCCGGTCGATGCCTCGGTTGGATCGACGATGACGGGCAGCCGTACACCTGCGAACCGGGCGGGAACCCCGCTCGTCAGGAATACCCCGACGCCGACGACCAGCAGCGCGGCGGCGGCGACGCCCGAGCCCGTCCATAGCCGGCGCGGCGTCAAGGTGCCGCGGCGCAGGAATGGCCGCTCGATGAAGCGCCGCAGCATCGCCGCGAGCGCGAACGACACCAACGCCAGCGCCAGCTTCTCCCATCCGGTGAAGTCGCGCATCGCCTGATAGCGGGCGAACACGATCAATGGCCAATGGACGAGGTACAGCGAATAGGAGATCAGCCCGATCGCCACCATCGGCCGGGTAGCGAGAAGCGCGCCCGCCGCGGTGCGCTGGTACATGTTGGCGTGGATCAGCCCCGCCGCGCCGAGGCACGGCCACAGCGCGTTAACGCCGGGAAAGTCGCTCTGGTCGGTGAGCAGCAATGTTGAGGCGAGGATCAACCCCGCCGACCCCGCCGCGATGCCCTCCGCCAGCAGTCGATGGCGGATCACCGGCAGGCGCTGATATGCAAGCAAGGCGCCGCCCAGCAATTCCCAGGCGCGCGTGGGCAGCAGGTAGTAATCACCGGTCCGGTCGATCGGGATCAGCGCCACGCTCAGCCCGAACGACAGCACCGTCAGCGCGAGCGTCGGCCAGGAATAGCGCCGCGCCAGCCGTCGCTCGCAAAACCATAGCAGCAGCGGGAACAGGATGTAGAACTGTTCCTCCACCGCCAGCGACCAGGTGTGGACGAGCGGGTCCATGTCGATCGGCCCGGCAAAATAGTCCGCCTGCCGCCACAACAGGATGTTGGACGAGAACAGCACCACCGAGACAAGGCGCGAGCCCAGGGTGCGAAACTCGTCGGGCAGGAACAACAGCCAGCCCGCGACCGCCACCGCCGCGAGCACCGCGAACAAGGCGGGCAGGATGCGCCGCGCCCGCCGCTCGTAGAAGGAAGCGACGGAGAAGGTGCCCGCTTCCAGCTCCGAGCGGATGTTGGAGGTGATCAGGAAGCCGGAGATGACGAAGAACACGTCCACCCCGGCATAGCCGCCGGTGAAATACGGCACGCGCAGGTGGTAGAACAGCACCGGCAGGATCGCGAGCGCGCGCAGCCCGTCGATGTCGGGCCGGTAGCGGATCGGCCGATGCGCCGGGGCCGCTGGCGTACCCGTGTCGGGAGCGCGCATCAGCATGGACGGGGGCACCCGCTCATCCGGCCAGCACCGACGCGTATAGGTCGGACACCTGCCGCGCCAGTTCGGGAAAGGCGAAGTCGCGCACGCGCGTGTGGCCGAACCCGACGAGCAGGGCGCGCTCGTCCTCATCGCGCCACACCCGCTCGATCGCGTCCGCTGCGGCGGTCGGATCGTCGGGAGAAAAGAACGCCCCCTGCCCGCCCGTCAGCTCGCGGAACACCGGCAGGTCGCTCAGCGCCATCGCCCGCCCCGCTGCCATCGCCTCAAGCACCGGGATACCGAATCCTTCATAGCGCGACGGGAACACGAGCAGCCGACACGCGGCGTAGAGCGCGCGAACGGTCGCGTCGTCGGTGCCGCTGACGATCTGGACGAGGTCGCCGACCCCGCGCTCCGCGATTCGGGCCTCTACTCGCGCGCGGTCGCCGGTGTCGTTGCCGCAGATCACCGCCGGGCGCGCCAGCCCCCGCCCCTTGAGCGTTGCTACCGCATCGACCAGCAGGGTAAGGTTCTTGCGCCTCTCCAGATGTCCGACCGCCAGCATGAACTCGTCCGGGAGCGCCGGAAGCCGCGCCGGTTCGGCGTGCGGGTGGTCGAACGCGTTCGGGTCGACGCCGTTGTGGATCGTCACCGCAGGTGTGCCGGGGCGGAAGTCCAGGATCGCGCGCCGCATCACGTCGGAGACGGTGATGACCCGCGCCGCAGCGGCAAAGGCGCGGCGGGTCACCGCGGCGGCGCCGGCTCGCGCCAGGCGCGACTGGTCGGGGAGCAGCGGGCGCAGGTCGTGGATCGTGAACAGCGTCGGGCAATCGGGCGCGCGGACCATCGGCAGGTGGAATGACTCGAACAGGTCGAGCTTGTCCGCCCGCAACGCTCGCCGCCAATAACCGAGCCCCGCGCGAACCCTCGCGAGCCGCCCGATGCTGGGCAAGGGTGTGCGCCGGACAACGACATTGCTCGCATCCGCGAACTGGGTCGCGACCGGAACGTCGACCGGCTCATAGACGACGAACTCGATGTCCGGGCGTGCGCGGATCAGCGCGCCATAGATGCCGTAGAAGCGCTGGTTTGCCCCCGATGGCCGGAAATCGAAGCACGTCGCGTTCAATCCCACGCGCATCAGGTCGCCAGCCCCAATACCTCGAAATGGCGACGGATCACCGCCGACTCCTCGAACGGCGCGACCGCCTGCCTGAGCCGTTCGGCGGGCACCGGGCGGTCGAGCGCTTTCTCGAGCGCGGCCGCGAGCGACTCGGGATCGTGAACCTTGGCGAGGTAGCCAAATTCGTCGTTGCCGATCACCTCGCGCGGGCCGGTCGGGCAGTCGGTCGATACCGGGGTGCAGCCGCACACCATTGTCTCGACCAGCACATTGGGCAGCCCTTCGGCGCGCGATGACAGCGCGGAGATCGGCGCCTTGGAGAAGAACGCGCGCGGATTGGCGGTGCGCCCAGGGAGCCAGACGCGGTCGCCCAGCCCGTATTCGGCGACCATCCCCTCCAGCCGCTCGCGCTGATGCCCTTCGCCGAAGATCGCCAGCCGCACGTCACGGCCCCGGTCGGTGATCATCTTCACCGCGGTCACAAGGTCGTGGAACGCCTTGCGCCGCGTCAGCGTCCCCGCGGCGACGATCACCGGCACTTCGCGCTGGTTGAACCACGGATGCTCGACCGGTGCCTTCGCCTTTTCGCGCGAGGCGGCATCGTCGATGATGTTATACACGCACACATGCGGCGCGTCCGGCCAGATGGTGCGGTACTCGGCCACCATGTCCTTCGACACGCAGGTCAGCGCATCCGCGCGCCACATCACCGAGCGGAGCGCCTGCTTGCGGAACCACCCGCGCGTGAACGGCTTGTTCGAATAGGAGTCGAAGGGCGACACGCGCGACGAGCCGCTGATCTTCGCCTTGGACCCGGTCAGGATCGCGGCGATCAGCACCACGCCGTTGAGATGATCTTCCGCCGAGAACACCACGTCCGGCTTCTCGCGCCGGAGGTAGGCCGCCATCGGCCGGAGCATTCCCGCCACACGCGGCTGGTTCCAGAGCGTCACCTTCACCCCCGGAACGTCCGGCGCGGGCAGCCCGTCGGGCTCGCCGATCACGAACTCCACCTCGTGCCCGTGCCGCGCCAGCGCGCCCGCGAACCGTGCCTGTGCGAGCGGCACGCCGGTGACCGACAGCCGCGGGGTGACGACGCAAATCTTGTAACGGCGCGAAGCGGGCGCGGCGGGAACACTGGACATTGGCGGCGCATTAGCGGCAATGACGTCCTGTTCCCAGACGCTTGAGCGAGATTGGCATGGCAAAGCGTTCACGGGGGAGGCCAGGCTGATGTGCGGCATCGCGGGATTGTGGAAACCGGGGCGGGCAAGCGCCGCCGAGGCGGTCGCGATGGCGAGCGCGCTCACTCACCGCGGGCCGGACGACAGCGGCACTTGGGTGGACGAGGAGAGCGGGGTCGCGCTGTCGCACCGGCGGCTGTCGATCATCGACCTGTCCGCGGCGGGGCATCAGCCGATGGCGTCGCCGTGCGGACGCTATGTGCTCACCTACAATGGCGAAATCTACAACCATCTCGACCTGCGGCGCGAGCTGGAGGCGGCGGGCGCGATCGAATGGCGCGGGCATTCGGATACGGAGACGCTGGTCCATGCGGTCGCGCGCTGGGGGCTGGAGGGCGCGCTGCGTCGCGCGGTGGGGATGTTCGCGGTCGGCCTGTGGGACCGGCAGGACCGCACGCTCAGCCTCGCGCGCGATCGGCTCGGCGAGAAGCCGCTTTTTTATGGCTGGAGCCGAGGCGGACTGGTGTTCGGCTCCGAGCTGAAGGCGCTGCGGGCGTCGGCGAGTTTCGACAATGCGGTAGACCCCGACGTGCTGGCGCTGTTTTTTCGCTACAATTACGTCCCCGCGCCCTGGTCGATCCTGCGCCACATCTACAAGGTCGAGCCGGGTGCGATCGTCACAATCGACCGCGCGGCGCTTGCCTCCGCCCCGTCGCACGCACCGAGCGTCGCGGGGGCGGCGCATCCCGGCGTTCGCTGCTCGCAATACTGGTCGCTCGACGCGGTGGTCGCGGCGGGCGTGGACGAGAGCATGGACGCGGACACCGCCGTGTCGGAGCTGGAAACGCGGCTCCACGAAGCGGTCCGGTTGCAGACGGTGGCGGACGTGCCCGTCGGCGCATTCCTGTCGGGCGGCGTCGATTCGTCCGCGATCGTGGCGCTGATGCGCAACACTACCGACGCGCATGTGAAGACCTTCACCATCGGCTTCAGCGAGGCGGGCTATGACGAGGCCCCCTATGCCCGGGCGGTCGCGCGGCACCTCGATACCGAGCACACCGAACTGTACCTTGGGCCGGAGGACGTGCGCGACGTCATTCCCGAACTGCCCGACATTTATGACGAGCCGTTCGCGGACTCGTCGCAGATCCCGACGGTGTTGCTCAGCCGCCTGACTCGCCAGTCGGTTACCGTGGCGCTGTCCGGCGACGCGGGCGATGAACTATTCGGCGGCTACAACCGCTATCTCGTGTCGCGCCGGGTGTGGGACATCGCCGCCGCGGTGCCCGGGCCGCTGCGCGCGACGATGGGCCGCGCGATTAACGCGGTGTCGCCCGCCGCGTGGGACCGGGTCGGGCGGCTGCCGCTGGCGCCGCGCCTGCCGATGCTGGGCGTCAAGGCGCACAAGATCGGGCGGATGCTGCAGACCTCGGTATCGACGCTCGACATTTACCAGTCCGCGAGTGAGGAATGGCACGGCGTCCCGCCCAGCCGCGCGGACCGCCGGCTCCGCTCCTCCGTCGACGACGCCCCCGCCCCGCGCGCAACCGCGGAGGAGCAGATGATGCACTGGGACATGACGTCCTACCTGCCCAACGACATCCTCACCAAGGTCGACCGCGCTGCAATGGCCGCCAGCCTGGAAACCCGCGTCCCGTTCCTCGACCACCGCGTTGTCGAGCAGGCATGGCGTACGCCGCTCCGCCACAAGATCCGCGACGGGCAGGGCAAGTGGCTGTTGCGGCAGATCCTCTACAAATACGTGCCCCGCGAGCTGATCGAGCGGCCCAAGGCGGGGTTCGCGATCCCGATCGGGCCGTGGCTGCGGGGGCCATTGCGCGACTGGGCGGAGGCGCTGCTGTCCCCCGCCGCGCTGGCGCGAACGCCCGAGCTCGACGCGACGCTGATCCGCCAACGCTGGGCGCAGCACCTTGCGGGTACGCATGTTTGGACCAACGGCTTGTGGGGCGTGCTGATGTTCCAGGCGTGGCGCGCGGCGTGGGACGCGACCGGGCCCGCCATTCCAGACGAGATGCCCGTCCTGCTCAGCGCCTGAGCGCCAGGTCGGGGCATAACCGGACCTCGCAGGCGAACGAGCGCGCGGCGAGCTCGAAGCTCGCCTGGTCGCGCACGAGCAACGTGAAAGCGGCATGCCGCGCGATCACGCGAGCGGTCTGCTCGATCGCGCGTTGCGAAGAGAAGCTCAGCGTCAACGGAAGCTGAACCACGCGCCGCCCGCGATATCGCCAGAGCACCGCCTCGCGATAGGCATGGGCGGCGGGTGCGGTGTCGCCGAAGCTGCCGCCGCCATGGAGCAGGATCGGGCCCGCGCCGATCCGCTTCTCCATCCTGAGCCAGTTCGTCGGCCCCACCGTGCCCAGATGACGCGGACGCGCGCCCTGCCGCTTCAGCCAGGCGAGCTCCTCCGCCAAGATGGCGCTGTCGCCTTCGTCGCCGGGATCGGACAGGCCAAGCAGCGCGAACCGCGTGCCGGTCGTGAGCAGGTCGCGCAAAGCCGCGTCGGTCGCCTCAGCCATTCGCGTTCCACCGCGCGTACAGCTCGCGCGCTTTCACTCCGGCATAGCGCGCCGCCGAACGCGCGGTGAACGCGTAACCGGGGCTGAGCCGCCGGGCAGCGCGCCACCGACCGGCCAGGATCAGCTTCGTGGCCACGCTTCCCCGGTTGCGCGACACAAGCTCGCCCGGGTCCGCCACCAACGGATCGTCTGCACAATCGAGCGTCTCGACGACCAACGCTATGTCGGTCTCTTCAAGCAGATACGGTCGATAGCTGCCAAGCTCCAACAGCTTGGTACACACCGCAATCCGCAGCCAGTGACGTTCCGCCGCGTCGAGTTGCTCCCCGGCAATCGTCAGCATCTCCGCGAGGTCCCGCGCATTGGTCAAGCGCCGCAGGTTCTCGCGTGGAAAGGTGATGTCGGGTCGCCCAACCGCCCGACGCCGGTACGAGACCGCGGCCAGCTGAGAGCTGATCGCGGCGATACGGCCGTTGACGATCGAGCGGCTGGACACGCTCCCCGCGTGATAGCGGTACTGGCCGACGAACAGCGGCATGTGTCGCAACTCGCCATGCGCCAGGAGTCGCCAATAAAGGTCCGTGTCCTCCGAATGGAACGCATGTCGGTAGCCCCCAGCCGCTACCAACGCTTCGCGCCGGGCCATCAGGAACGGGTGCGTCAGATAAGGCTCTTCGGACGGGAAACTCGACGCGTCGTGCCGCACCGGCCCATAGGCGAACGCCTGCGCCCCGGTCCGGCGACCAGCCCCGTCGATGATCCAATAATAGCCGTCGACCGCGATGCAGTCCGGATAAGCGTAAAGATAGTCGAGCTGCTGCGCGAACCGGTCGGGAGCGGCGAGGTCGTCGGCGTCATGCCTCGCGACGAACGGCGCGGTGCAGAGCGCAAGGCCCGTGTTGAGCGCATCGACGATGCCGCCATTAGGCTGCCGTACGACCTCCACCCGCGCGTCGACCGCGGCCAGTCGCGCCAGTATCTCGGGCGAACGATCCGTCGAGCCGTCGTCGATCACGATGATGCGGATGTCGCGAACCGTCTGCGCCTGGATCGACGCGATCGCCGACTCGACCGTGGCCTCGGCGTTGAACACCGGGATCAACACGTCGACCTCAGCGTCCATCCCCGTCCGCTTGGCACGCGCGCGATATGGCTGCAATAGGCCGAACCGTCGTCCGCGGGCGCGGGGAGCCGATCCTCGGTGCCGCCGCCCGCCCGGAGAAAGCATGAGTTTTCGCAAGAGCTTGGCATGGACCGCGGGCGGGCAGTTGGCCTATTTCCTGATCCAGTTCGCCGGGTCGGTGGTGCTGGCGCGGCTGCTCTCGCCCTATGAGTTCGGCGTCAACGCGCTGGCGGTCGCGATCACGGGGGTGCTCTATATCCTGCAATCGGTCGGATTGGGCGCGTACATCGTGCGCGAGGCGGACCTGACCGACGACAAGATCGCGGTCGCCGCCACGGTCAACTTCGCGATTTCGGGCGCAATCGCGGCGGTGACGGTCGCGCTCGCCTATGCGGGCACGCTCGTCGCGCCCGATGCCAATGTCCGCCGGGTGCTGCTGCTGATCGCGCTGTCGCCGCTGATCGGGATGTTCAGCACCATTCCGTTCGCGATGCTGGAGCGCCGGGGCGACTTCCGGTCGCTGTCGCTGATCAACATCGGACGTAGCCTGTTGCTGACCGGCATGTCGGTCGCGCTCGCGGTTGAGGGATTCAGCTTCTTCAGCCTCGTGCTCGCCCAGCTCGTCGCGGCGGTGGCGAACGCGGTCGTCATCAACTGGGTCGCCTGGCACCCGGCGGCGTTTCGCCCTTCGGTGAACGGGTGGCGCGTGATCGGCCGCTTCGGGGTGCAGATGGTGGCCGTTCAGGGCGTCAATACGCTGGCGACCCGGTCGGGCGAATTCGCGCTCGGTCGCCTGCGCGGCGTGGTCGACCTCGGGCTGTTCAACCGGGCCACCGGCATCTACGCCCTGTTCTGGGACAATGTGCATCTGGTGGTGAGCAGGGTGTTGTTCGCGGAGTTCGCGCGGCAAAAGCGGGAGGGCAAGTCGCTGCGCATGCTGTACCTGTCGACCTGCGAGATGATGAGCGCGACGTTATGGCCGTTATTCGCGGGCGCGGCGGTGCTGGCGAGCCCGCTGATCCGCATCGTCTATGGCTCAAAATGGCTCGGCGCGACCGTTCCGTTTCAGCTGCTCGCGGTGACGGGGACCGTGCTGGTCTCGATCACGATGACATGGGAAGTGTTCGTGGTGTCGAACGCGACCGCGGCGCAGGCGCGGCTGGAAGCGGTGCGCACCGGCGTCGGCACCGCGCTGTTCGTGGCGGGTTCCTGGATCAGCCTGCCTATGGCGGCAGCGGCGCGGGTGGCGGAGGCCGTGCTGTCGGTCCTGCTGTACCGCCCGCACCTCCAGCGCATGACAGAGACGACCCTGGCCGATATGCTGCCCATCTATCTGCGCAGCCTGTTGCTGACCGCGCTGGCGACCGGGCCCGCCGCCGCACTCATGCTCGCGCGCGGCAGGGCGGCGGGCGAGACCGGGGTAGCGGCGTTGAGTGCGTCGGTGATCGCGGGAATGCTGTTATGGGCCGCCGGCCTGCTGCTGATGCGGCATCCGCTATGGCTGGAGGCGGTTCGGCTCGCCAAAGGCCGGTTCGGCCGGTTCGACGTAGCGTCCGTGCCGTTCACACCGATGCGCGGGACCGAGCCCGATTGAGGGTGGTTTTTGCCCCGGCCAGGCTAACATATAATCAGATTTTCGGAGCTGCCCTATGAGCAACGAGACGAGTAGCGCGCAGACCCGCCCACGCTATGCGCTGATCTTTAGGACGCATTTCTGGGACGCGTTCGCCGAGCGGCAGTTTCGTCGCGCCGCCGCCAGCGCGCCGGGCGCGGACCTGTTCGTGCTGGTGGACGAAACGCGCGGCCATGTCGCGGGCATCCCGACCGACCGCGTCTTCCGGCTGACCGACGCGCAGATCCTGGACGCGGGCTATGTCGCCGCGGGCGAGGGCAGCATCCAATGGTATAGCGGCGACGTGCCGCTCTACATGTTCTACGCGGCCTATCCCGATTACGACTATTATCTGCAGATGGAATATGACGTGAACTTCCATCTCGACGTTGACGAGATGGTGGGCCGCATCGCGCACGACCGCGCGGACGTGGTCGCGCTCACCAAGCCGGAAGCGCACTACGAATGGCCGTGGCTGGCGAGCTGCCTCGACGTGTATCGCCGCGAGGAGGTACGCCACCAGCTGATCTGCATCGGCGCGTTCTCCAACCATGCGCTCGCGGTGCTGTCGCGCGAGCGGCTCGCCCAGGCCGAGCGGTACAAGGCGGGAGAGATCAAGGCGTGGCCCTATTGCGAGGGCTATCTCGCGACGGAGGCCGTCCGGCGACACCTCGCGGTTTGCGAACTTTCGGACTATGGCGATATAGGCGCTTACGATTGGTGGCCGCCCTATCTCGAACGCGACCTGCCCCGATTGGGGCGGCACGCGTTCGTTCACCCGTTGCTGGACGAAGGACGCTTTATCCCAAGCCTGTTCAAGATGCCGCTGAGCCTGCGTACATTGTTGTACCCGGCGAGCTGGTTCCACCGCAAGCTGCGCCGCCTCGGGCCGCTCGGCTACGCGCGGGCGCTGCGGAGCGGGCTGTTCCTTGACGTGCTGCGTCGCGCGGCGCGGCGGACGAACTTGGTCCGGCGGTCGGCCTAGCGCGCGTGGTCGACGTTTCCGTCATCGTCCCGGCACTGAATGCTGCGGGCACGATCGAGCGAGCTGTCCGGTCCGCGGCGAACCAGACGTTGAGGACGATCGAGATCATCGTCGTGGACGATGGATCGGAAGACCGGACCGGCGCGATCGTCAACGATCTGTCGGAGGCCGACGCGCGTATCCGGCTGATCCGCCACCCCGACCGGCAAGGGGTCTCCGCCGCCCGCAACACCGCGATCAACGCCGCCTCCGGTGAGTGGATCGCGGTGCTCGACGCCGACGACTGGTTCGCGCCCGACCGGCTGGCCAACCTCGTCGAGCACGGCCGCGCGCATCGGCTCGACGCCGTGATCGACAATCTGACGACGGTCGACGCCGCGACCGGCCGTATCCTGGGGACCGCCTTTCCCCGGGAGTGGATGACACCGACGCAGCCCCTGCCGACTACACGGCCGGTGGAGCTGGATACGCCATACCGTCAGCGAATGGGCTTTGGCTATTGCAAGCCGGTATTCAGGCGCGACGCGTTTCTCGAACGCGTCGGAGGATATGCGACCAGCTTCCGGTGCGGCGAAGACCTGCTCGCATTGCAGCTCTTGCTATTCGGCAACGCCGCTGTGGGAACGGTCGACAGCGCGGGTTATTACTACAGCATCGACGCGGGGTCGCATTCGAACCGGCCCGGGACCAGTCTGGACATCTCGAACGTCAATCGACTGCTGATCCGGGAAGCGGAACAGCGCGGCCTCATCCCTGCGGTCGGCGTTCTGAAGAAACGTCAGATCGTCATCGACTATGATTATTTCGCGAAGGCGGCC